>NZ_JBKHUP010000059.1:0-51519 GCF_046565525.1 Coleofasciculus sp.
TTGGTCATCTACGTCCCTCCGATGACCCGCCTCATATCCCACGCTTAAAAGACGTGGGTTTTACGGCGCTTCTATAAAAATCGCTAAACATCAGTACCAGTAAGCCTTTCAGAAATTGCGCGGCTGAAATTTAGGCAGAGTCACCTTCAACCGCTTATCTAGAGAGCGATTCAGCCATTTTTCCGCATCCCCTAAAAAAAACACCTACCCATCCGCGCTATCAGCCCAAAATCTCGTGTCATCTCGAAGGGGTTCACCGCCGATGCATTCAACCTTTCCTTGACAACAGTCACAGCGGAAATCAAAGGCAATGCTATCCTAATCTGAATGTCACGCTCCTCGTATTCTGGTGGGCAATGCCCACCCTACAGTATATCCAAGGTTTTAGCGATCGCGCGATGCAAATTTTCACCGCCATTGATCCTAGTCTAGCTTAATCACCGGATGCAGACACCAGACGCGATCGCCACCTGGCATACTGGGAATCGGTCAAACTGCACTCCAACACACTCTACTGCATCCACTGCCCCATACCCACCACTTGACAAGAAACCGTAGGGGCGCATGGCGTGCGCCCATAAAATCGACAAATCAGATTTATCTTTGGCTTTCGATGTTTGAGTCTCTGGAAAAAGTGACAGTTGCATTCGATTGATCAGCTAGGCTAATTTTGATGTCGTGCTGTTAGTGTAAAGCCAATCAATTTACAGTGAAAGTTACCGGGTTGGAGATATTACTTTTCAAGTTTCTCAGCTAACCTAGTTTTTCACGGGAAGTCTAGAAACCTGAATAGGGGCGGGTTTAGTCACATCTGGGTGCAACCAAAAAGATGGTCGTGAAACCCGCCCCTACACAATCAATACTCACGTTGTGCCACATACCGTAAAAAGTCAGCTTAGTTAACCCCTTTAGTTCAGTGATATTCAACTCCTCTTACTTGTGCAAAACAGCCTCTTTCAATGTTGAGATGCGCTCAAGTACGCTGTTGATTTCCTCTTGTGTGAGTCCATATTCAGCCAGTGATTCAGCCAAGTGATTGGCAATCGCTTCAAAATGTTCGGCTTGTAAGTCTAATCCAGCGTGAGCTCTTTCCATTGAGCGTCCACTGTATTGATTCGGACCCCCCAACGCATGGGAAACAAAAGCGGTTTGATGACGCCGTTGCTTTTCCATATCGGTGTGAGCAAAAAAGTCATTAACGATGTCGTCTGCTAAAACGCGCTTATAAAAATCATCCACAATTTGAGCAACAACTGGCTGTCCACCTAGCTTTTCGTATAAGTTGAGGGTTGGTGATGTAGGCATATTCCTTTCTGAAACTTAGCAATTTCTATTAGGTATTCTATCTCGGTATTGAATGAGGTTACGTCTCTCTAGAGTACAGCAATAGCCGAGTGACCTCTCTGCCTTAAGTTGGATTAAAAGAACTATTCTTATATTAATTTAAAAAAATAAAAAAGTCCAAATTAAATAGAGACATGATATGCATGTCTCTAAAATCTGGAAATAAAAGGCTTTTCTAATGCTGTCTTGGGTATCATTCCCCCCGAAAAACCCAAAGTAATCCTTTATCCGTTGGCTGAGTTTTGATGAGGAAGAACTAACTCGGAGTTAGAATTACCGGATTGAGAATTACCCGTTGTATCCGTTGGTAGAGGAGAATTGCGGAACATTAATGTATAGATATCAGTGGGCATTTCGATATTTGCCTGTTGCAGTGCTTCTTTTATACTTTGACTGACTTGAGATGTCATCGTCAAAAACCCTAATCGCCGTGAATCAACCCAAAAGCGTACTTCCAGATTCACCGTACTCGCCGCTAACTCCATTACTAAAATTTCGGGAGGCGGTTCTTTTTCTAACCCTGGAAGTGAGGCGAGAGTCGTTTTAATCACCTGTTTTGCCTGGGCAATATCGGCATCATAGTCAATACCAACCATAACTGAACTACGACGACGCGGTGAAGCCGTATTATTAATAATACTGGCAGAAAATACTTCTTGATTCGGAATATAAACTAACCGCCCATCATAGGTTCTCATCGTGGTTGCTCGGAGGTCAATCTGCGTAATCGTACCCTCATAATCACTAATCACCACCTGATCATTAATACCAAAAGGTCGAGCCGCAAGTAAAATGACTCCAGAGATATAATTACTCAAAACATCTTTGAGACTGAAACCAATCGCCACACTGGTGAGTCCCAACGCCCCTAATAAGGCACCAAAGTCTAGTCCCAAAACCCCTAGGGCAATGACTGAACCCAGTACCCAGACTCCACCATAGCCCAAGCGTCCAATCAGAATTTCTGTACTGCGATCGCCTTCCGTTTGTTGCGCCCAACTAAAGCCAATAAACCGCACCCCTTTCGCCACTCCCCAGGTAATCCCAACCACAACCAGCGCCCCTAATAAAGAAGGGAGATTCGTTATAATATCGCGTAAAAGTTGCCGTACTGTTCCATAAAGACGCTGTCCCACATCAATTGCTAGGGGCGGTTTTTTAATTGCCTGCTCCAGTTGTTCTGCCCATCTTTCGGCTAAGGCTTCAACAGACAAACCAAAATCTTGGGCATCTTGCTGAGTAACAGTCATTAATACTCGGTTATTCAATCGCAACGTTGCCACTTGGCGAGGGTCATCTGGATTCACTGTCACCTGTCCCAAAGTTTCCGATTGTGCCAAAAGACTATTAATCCGCCGATTGATAATTTTTGCCCGTTCTCTTGCACCAAAATCCGCAAGGCTACCCACTTGGAAAACAGGTTTACCTCGAACTAAAATATCGGAAAAATAGACTTCACTATCAGGATTATCAAGGGGTGAATTCGCGGACGCTGGTATAGGAACCATCTCGTCTTGGGCGACACTCCGGTGAGGACTAGCCAGGAAAAGAAATCCAGTAGCAAAGACGACAAGGGTGAATCGACGTGAACCGTTAAGGAGGATTTTCATGAATGGTCAGTTTTCAGCGTTTTGAACAGATTTAGCCAAAACAGATTACATGACCCATCCCTCGTTTGACTTCTAGCTACAGACAGGGAATCTGAAGGTTCGACTTCAGATTCCCTGTCTATAGCGTAGGGTGGGCATTGCCCACCAGCCTCATCTGATCGCATTTAATTTGATAAGGCAATCTAAGCTATCAAAGGGTTTCAGGATCTAAATTATTGGATTTAGCTGCATAGCAGCTTACCAAGTTGCATTCAAAGATATAACGTTCTCTCCCCCTGCTTCCCCTGCCTCCCCTGCCTCCCTGCTTTTCCTATGTACTATGTTTGAGCACAACTCGGTATGAGCGTGCCATGCAGCTTAACATCACTGTTAACCAAGCTGTGTCTAAGGATTGCTGCTGGTGATGCGAAGAATTTTATCTTTCTCAGGGGGGCAGTTCCCGCGTCCGTCGCAGTTACTCGTGGTAACATAAAGCTCACCATCAGGTCCCATAACCACTTCTCTAAGCCGACCGAACTCATTTTGAAAATACACCTCGTGACTCTGAACCTGATAGGGAGACTGTGGCTCGAAGGTAACGCGATGCAGGTGGGAAGCACCCAAGACACCCATTAACAGACTACCCCGCCACTGTGCGATCGCGTCCCCCGTATAAATGGCGGCTCCACCTGGAGGTACAGCTTCCTCCCAACTCAGAGAAGGAGGTATCATCCCTTCTTGATCTTGACAACCGTAGATAGGGGGCCAGCCGAGGTTAGCACCCGCACTGGCGACGCTAACTTCATCATGTCCGCTTCTACCCAGTTCGCCACTCGGTCCATGATCAGTTATGGCTAGGGTTGATGAGTCAAACCAGTCAAATCCCTCAGTATTACGAACACCGATAATATAGGCAGGATTGCCAGGAAAGGGATTATCCTCTGGAACCTGTCCCTCTGGAGTCACCCGCAGAATTTTTCCCGCAAGGCTGTTGACATCTTGGGAATTTTGAGGATTTCTGGCATCGCCAGTGCCGATATAGAGCATTCCATCAGGTCCCAAGCGCAAACGCCCGCCATTATGGAAGCGGGCGACGGGAATATTATCAACAATGATTTTATCGGGTGAGGCACTCGTGCCATCGGCTGATAACTGCCATCGCTCAACCAGATTGACCGATGATCCGTTGCGGTCGGCGGTGTAGTAAATATAAAATAGGCGATTACTGGCAAACTCAGGATGAGGCGCGATACCCAGTAATCCCCCTTCTCCCCTAGCGGTTACGGGAACAATGGCGACAGGTTCACTCTGGAGTTGCCCATCCCGCACCAGTCGAATCCGCCCAGGGCGTTCAGTCACCGGAAATAAAGGGTCTGAAGCCCCGTCCTTCTAGGACGGCTTTTATCCGGATAAACACCCCAGGATAGTATGATACAATGCAGTTGGCTTGCGGCGGCAAAGTCGAAGTCAACTTATCAGGTACGCCGGGACTCGGCGGAACCCAAACCGCAAAGGTTTGAAACGCCCAGCCCTGAATCGACAGGGTGTTAGGAGATAACACGATGCCCTAGATGGCGAATATCGTGTGCCTGGGAACCCGTTTACCGGGATATATGGAACGAAATTTCCATAGAATCTCCCTTCTTCTAGGAGGGAGAGCGTCAATCAGGGTTATTGTTTCAAAACCATTGAGCAAATCCGTCCCTCCTAGGGAGGATTAGCCATACAAATCCTGATCTGGCAACTACTCTGGTAAGGATTTAATTCCGATGCCAACGAGTGACACCACCGGGTTGATCAATCAGCGTAATCCCTTGGGCTTTCAGTTCATCCCGGATGCGATCGCCTTCCCCAAAATCCTTCCGTTTCCGCGCCTCGGTACGTTGCTGAATCAGCGCCTCAACCTCTGTATCACTTAACCCACTCGTCGATTCCTGACTGATTTCCTCCCCTTGCGCCTCAAGTCCAAACACCTGCGCCAGTTCCACCAATGTATGCCATTGTGCTTCTAATTCCTGGGGCGATGTCCGGGTTTTCCCTTCATGCACCAAAATATTCCCCTCACGCCCCAACTCTTTTGCCAGTTCAAATAATACAGCTAACCCCTCCGCAAAATTGAAATCATCATCCACAGCGGCTTGGAAGCGTTCTACTACAGAATTTTGCCGTTTATCAGAGTCTTGCCACCCCAGTTGTTTGCCATACTGATCACCAAAGAGCAATCCATCTTTCAACGTATGCCAACCATTCGTCGCCGCCGCCAAAGCATCATCCGTAAAATCTAAGGGCTTGCGATACTGTGCCTGGAGGACAAACAGCCGCACCGCCATCGGATCAGTGGGGCGATCGAGTAAATCCCGAATGGTGATAAAATTACCCAAAGATTTAGACATCTTTTCCCCATTCACAATCACCATCCCCGTATGTAACCAGTAACGCGCCAAAGGTTGACCTGTCACCGCTTCCGACTGGGCAATTTCATTCTCGTGGTGCGGAAAAATTAAATCCGATCCCCCCGCATGAATATCAATCGTTTCACCCAGATTGTCCCGAATCATCGCGGAACACTCAATATGCCATCCGGGACGTCCCGACCCCCAAGGGGATTCCCAGGCAGGTTCTCCGGGCTTAGAACCCTTCCACAGGGCAAAATCAAAAGCGTCTTTTTTCTTCGCCGCCTCTGAATCCTCTACCTCAACTCGCCCACTAGCCCCCGCTTGCAACTCATCTAACTTGCGTCCAGACAACTTACCATACTGATCAAAACGACGCACGGCATAATAAACATCTCCGGCGGCGGGGTAGGCGTAATTTTTTTGTTCTAAATCAGAAATGAGCCGTTTAATCCCATCCAGACAATGCGTCGCCCGGGGATAAGCATCCGCATCGTCCACATTCAGCCGCGCCATATCCTCAAAATACGCCTGAATAAAGCGTTCAGAGACGGCTTCCATCGATGTCCCCTCTTGTCGCGCCCGATTCAGGATTTTATCGTCAATATCGGTAAAATTCTGCACGTAGTTCACATCATAGCCGCGCCATTGTAGATAACGACGGGCAGTATCCCAGATAATGCAGGTTCTAGCATGACCCAAATGGCAATAGTCATAGGTGGTGATGCCGCAGCAATACATCCGCACCTTATCAGTCTCTATCGGGGAAAACGGTTCTTTGCGACGAGTCAGTGTATTGTACAGGGTTAGGGTCATGGCAAAAGAACAGTAAACTCAGTTGGGAACAGATACGCAATAATGAGAAAGGATTGGCATATCCAGCGTACAGCTTGATGTCTTATTGAATCACACCTGTACGGTATCTTCCTATCGTAACGTGGGGGGAGAGGGGGAGCTATAGAACCCCATCCTCAACGCAACGAAGTGGAGTAGGGTGGGGATGCCTTCACTCCCCCAAGTAAAAAGCAGATATTCAATATGCCTGCTTTTTACAATCTCTCCCGTCAGATGCTAGGATATCCGACATAGATTTTAAGTGACCATGCTAGTATTCGAGGCAAAATTACGAGGAACAGACGAGCAATACGCCATCTTAGACGAGATGATTCGTACTGCGCGTTTTGTGCGTAATTCCTGCCTTAGATACTGGATGGATAACAAAGGTCTCAATAAGTACGACCTCAATAAATATTGCCGAGTACTCAGAGAACAATTTGAATGGTGCAAAAAACTTTCAGCTCAAGCTTGTCAAGGGTCTGCTGAAAGGGCTTGGAGTACCATAGCTCGGTTCTTTAATAATTGCAAAAAAAAGGTTCCAGGCAAGAAAGGATTCCCCAAATTTAAGAAACATCAAATTCATGGCTCAGTCGAGTACAAAGTTGATGGGTGGGTGTTATCGGATGACCGATTAACCATTACATTTAGGGATGGATTTAAAGCTGGAACTTTTAGGATGTGGGGAACTCGTGACTTGCACTTTTATCAAAAAGAGCAGATTAAACGAGTACGTGTTGTGCGTCGGGCTGATGGATATTATATCCAGTTTTCCATCAACCAAGAACGAACCGAAAAACACGAACCCACTAATCGGATGGTAGGGATAGATGTTGGTTTAAACCATTTCTACACTGACTCTGATGGCAACAAAGTAGAGAACCCTAAATTTTTGAGAAAGGCGGAAAAAGCCTTAAAACGCGCACACAAACGTGTTTCTCGTAAGACTAAGGGTTCCAAAAATCGTCTTAAAGCCATTAAGCGGTTAGGTAAAACGCATCTCAAGGTATCAAGGCGGCGTAAAGACTTTGCGGTAAAGACCGCAAGGGCGCTTGTTCAGTCGGCAGACTTGGTAGCCATTGAAAACCTAAAAGTACGCAATATGGTCAAAAATCACCATCTAGCCAAATCAATATCTGATGCTAGTTGGACATTGTTTAGGCAATGGTTGGAGTATTTTGGAAAAGTATTTGACGTACCAGTGATTGCTGTTGCGCCTCATTACACTTCTCAGGATTGCTCCAATTGCGGACAAGAAGTCAAGAAAACCTTGTCCACTCGCACTCATCAATGCCTACATTGCGGATATATTAATGACCGAGACACCAACGCCGCCATCAATATTTTGATGAAAGCGTTGCGAGGTCTTGCACAACTACCGTCGGGCAGACGGAAAGTTACGCCTGGGGATGAGATGACCCCCTGCTCTTGTGGGGAAACCCAAAGGAGTAAGGTTGCTCGACGAGCCAGGAAACCCCATCAGTAATGATGGGAATCCCTACCCTCAGCAGATCCTTTGCAGGCTCAGGAGGGTGGGGAGGATGTCAAATTCTGACGTTTAAAGACAGTTCAACATAGCGCCTTATGCAATCAATCACAACTCAGTCTGCATCCGACCCAACCTTGGACGCTCCGAAACATGGCTTACCTGTGACGATTATTACAGGATTTCTCGGTAGCGGCAAAACTACGCTGCTTAATCATATCTTGAGCAACCAAGAAGGTGTCAAGACTGCCGTTTTAGTCAATGAGTTTGGGGAAATCGGCATTGATAATGAACTCATTGTTACCACCGGGGATGACATGGTGGAACTGAGTAATGGTTGTATTTGCTGCACCATTAATGAAGATTTAGTCAATGCCGTTTACAAGGTGCTCGAACGAGAAGACAAGGTGGATTATCTGGTGGTAGAAACCACAGGATTAGCAGATCCCCTACCCGTCGCCCTCACGTTTCTGGGAACAGAACTGCGAGACATGACTCGCCTAGATTCAATTGTCACAACGGTAGACTGTGAGAATTTTAGTTTAGATCTATTCAATAGCGAAGCGGCATATAGCCAAATTGCTTACGGCGATATCATTCTACTCAATAAAATCGACTTAGTTGATGAAGGTGATGTAGACGCCTTAGAGGTAAGAATTCGCGAAATTAAAGAAGGGGCGAGGATTATTCGCACCACTCAATCCCAAGTGCCATTACCGCTGATTTTAAGTGTAGGATTGTTTGAGTCAGACCGGTATTTTGATGAGTCGTCGGAGCATGACCATGATCATCACGAGCATGAGCATCACCATGACCATGATTGTGAGCATGAGCATCACGAGCATGAGCATCACCACGATCATGATCACTCCCATCACTTAGAAAATGATGGGTTTACCTCGATTTCCTTCCAGAGTGATAAACCTTTCAATATTCGGAAGTTTCAATATTTCCTGGACAATCAACTGACAACGAATATTTTCCGGGCTAAGGGAATTCTCTGGTTTAATGAAAGTCCAAATCGCCACATTTTCCACCTCAGTGGTAAGCGGTTTAACATTGAAGATGATCGGTGGAAAGGGGAGAAGAAAAATCAATTGGTGCTGATTGGTCAAGATTTAGACCATGATAAGTTGTACCAGCAGCTTGAAAATTGTCTCTGTTTACCCTCAGAAAATCGCGGTAAGGGATTTGGCAAATAAGGTGTTCTGTCGGGGTTGGTTTTGAAGCAGGCAACGCCTGGTAGAGACGTTGTATGCAACGTCTCTACAACAGTTCGCTTGTCTTAATCGATGTGTATACTGCTATCCTCAAAAAGCCCCCCTTTTGAAGGGGGGTTGGGGGGATATAAACTGTCGCAACCAACGCAAAAATCCCCAATACCTCATCCAAATTCAAAACCATTTTGCTTAGGGTTTAATCAAGCGTCGCTTTTTCGCCGACTGATTGTAATACTCCAGTTGTTTTCTCCGTTGCAGGTAAGGATTAATCAGAATATTAACCAAGGCTAAACTGCTGCCAACCGTCGATACCAATAGCCAAAAATTAACAAAACCTAAATTATAGCCAACCCCTAAACTCAGACCAAACCCAGTCATTAATAGTGAACTCGTCAGGGCAATTTTGGGGCTAAAGCCTCGATCCCGATAATTTTTAATCACTGCTCCCGCTGTAAATCCGATGATTAAACCCACTAAACCGACTAATGCAACTAAAAATGTCCCTATAAACCAAGACACAAATAGAGCAAAAACCATCATCATCCCCAGGATAGATAATGCTATTTTAGTAATCGGTACTCCCCTCACTCCTAGCCCACTGAGTACAGCACCGCCAATAAATGCGGCGATAAACCCAGTACCAATCCAATACCCTAATATCGGAATTTTGGCGATAAAAAAGGTAACAAATCCTGACAAAATCCCGGTTCCTATCCCAGATAGTCCTAAAAGAAGTCCTAGGGATATCCAAGGCGGTTTGGGTAAGGCTAAAAAATTAGTATTAACCTTCAGTTCAAAACTATAAGTTTCGGGAACAGCATTGGTTTGTAATAAGATGCGGCGGTTGTAGGTTTGATTTGCCATCAACCTGTTGGTATCCACCGTGATTCTACAATCAACCTGATTTCCCTGAAACTTACTCGGTTCAAAGGTAATCCAAAGATGTTTGTTTTGTTTCCTGAAACTTGGATCACTGGGATGGGGAGCGACTTCCCAAGTGCCTTCTAACACCGTTTCGGGAATGGAATTATCAAGGGTAACAATTTGTGTCAGTTTTTCCCCAATATGGGTTGTTGTGAATTCTAGTATCTCTGGGCTGAATTTCACCTCTGGCGTGCGGATCAAATCGATGGGCTTGAGTGCTTCTAGCGCCGCCGCTGCATTGATATAGCGATCGCGTGCTTTCGGTTGCACCATTTTCTCCAACCAAGTCACAAACCGGAGGCTGAGTTGGGGAAGCAGATGTTGAAAATGAATTTGTCCCTCTTCGTTAATCAGGGTATCCATGGCTATGGATTTTGTCCCCGTCAGCAAACTGATTAGAGTTGCACCTAATCCATACAGATCTGTGGCTTCCGTCAGTTTATGGTTGTATATCTGTTCTGGTGCCATAAACCCAAATGTCCCCGCCGCAACGCTACTCATGGCTACGTTACTACCCCCCACCCGCGCTAACCCAAAATCCACCAGATAAACATTGAGTTGCTCATCGACTAAAAGATTTTCGGGTTTGATATCGCGGTGAATCACCACAGGAAGCCGACGTTGCAGGTAAACCAGGATTTCTAGGGTGGCGATGGCGATTTGCTTGACTTGCTCCGGTTCAAAACTCCGGGGTATGGCTAACGATTGCGCTTTTTTGTACTCCTGGATCATACAAAATCCGGCTTTGGTTTCAAAGGAATCCAGATATCGGGGAATACCGACGTGATCGAGTCCCTGCAAGAGTTGGATTTCTCGTTGATAGGCTTTGAAACCTGACCAATCTGAACCCGCCTGAGCAAACAAAAATCGCTTAATCACAACGGGTTGCTGGGTTTTATTATCCTTTGCCAAGTAGGTGATGCGTCCACCAGCACGATTTCGCCCTAGTTCTCGCATCTTATGATAGCGAGGGCGGGGAGTTGATGGTGTGGGTGAGGACTTGTTCATGATTCCTGGGATGACGTGACGATAACTAGACGGTCACAGGAGTTAAGGTTATATCGTCATTGTGGCTTGTTTTCAAATGCGATCGCTATTGTCGAAGCCACCGGAGACGCGATCGCACTTGCTCTTTTAAATTTAGAACCTTTGTACTACAATTAAGATGTGGCAACCCTGGAGCCTTCTGTCTTCTTATACTAGACTGTCCCATCGTTAATGACAGTGCTTCAAGTGATTATGGCAAATCCTCGCCAACTTGCATTCCTCGCCCTACGAGATGTCCACAGCCACGGTGCATTTACAGATATTGCATTAGATCGAGTGCTTCGTAACGCTACTCTCAACCGTGCCGATCGCGCTTTGTTAACTGATTTAGTCTATGGTACTACCAGACAAGCCCGCACCCTTGATGCCTTAATTGACCAACTGGGTAAGAAAAAAGCCCACCAGCAGCCCCCTGACTTGCGCCTAATTCTGCATCTGGGCTTATACCAATTACGCTATCTGCAACGCATTCCCCCTTACTCCGCCGTTAATACCAGCGTAGAGCTGGCTAAAGCCAATCAATTAAAAGGATTAGCTGGGGTAGTTAATGGGGTGCTGCGACAGTACGCACGTCTGAAATCCAATCCCCAATCCTATGATCCCTTGCAGTTACCCCCCCACCCCATCCAGCGCCTGGGTACTCTCTATAGTTTTCCCGACTGGATAATCGAAGTGTGGTTAAATCAACTGGGAATCGAGGAAACAGAAGCCCTTTGCCAATGGTTCAACCAACCACCAACCCTTGACTTGCGGATCAATCCCTTGAAAGCTTCTATCGATACTGTAGAAACAGCGATGCAAGCCGCAGGTGTTCAAGTTCAGCGCCTTCCCCAGCTTCCCCAAGCCTTACGCCTAAAAGGAAGTACAGGTTCAATACAAAAGCTTCCTGGATTCAACGAGGGATGGTGGACAATTCAAGATAGTAGCGCTCAACTCGTGAGTCATTTACTCAATCCCCAACCGAATGATGTTGTCATTGACGCCTGTGCTGCTCCGGGAGGGAAAACAACCCATCTGGCTGAACTTATGTGCGATCGCGGTACAATCTGGGCATGTGATCAAGCCGCTTCTCGCCTGAAAAAACTCCAAGCCAATACCCAACGGCTACAATTACAATCCATTCAAATCTGCACAGGCGATAGCCGCGATTTCCCCCAATTTACCCAGACAGCCGATGCTGTCTTACTCGACGCCCCCTGTTCTGGCTTAGGGACACTGCACCGTCGCCCTGATATCCGTTGGCGTTGTACTCCAGCCAGAGTTCAGGAACTTTCTGTACTGCAAGGCGAACTATTAACTCATACAGCTACCTGGGTTAAACCTGGAGGCGTGCTAGTTTACGCCACCTGTACCTTGCATACCCAGGAAAATGAAGCCGTGATTCAAGCCTTTCTGGAACGTCATCCCCACTGGTGTACCGATGCACCCCCGCCGACACTCTCCGCTTTTTCTACCCCTCAAGGCGGGCTGAAAGTCTTACCCCATCAGCATCAGATGGATGGCTTTTTTATGGTGAGATTGAAGAATATAGGAGATTAGCCTTATGTCTTATGTCCTTTGTCCTTTGTTATGGATAGCCATTCCCTGTTTCCTGCTCATTAGTAAAGATTAGAACGTCTAAGCGCATTTTTGGGAACAGTTCTGATATAGATAGAGCAGAAGTTCTTTGTAGAAAAACGTCATGGTTACAGACTCTCATGTCAAACAGCTTGTGAAGATTCTGATTGGTGCGGCTTGGATAGATGGTCGAATTCAGCCAGAGGAACGGGAGTATCTGCGCCGAGTCGCCCAGCAATCCGGTGTGGATGAAGATCCAGACATTCGACCCCTGTTGAATGAACTCAAATCGGTGTCTAGTAACCAGTGTTATAGATGGGTGCAAGAGTATTTGGGTGATCATCCTAGCCAAGAGGATTATCAGGGCTTGATTGAAGCGATTAGTGCCTTAATTTACAGCGATGGCGATGTGGATACTGAGGAAGCTAAACTTCTCACTCGCTTACAGCTTCTCGATCCCGCCCAGACTTCCCCCAAGTCCACTCAGAATAATGTGCTTAAAGCCATTCAAAAGCTCTACCACCGTTGGATTGACCAGCAAACTTAGTCCTTTGTCCTTTGTCATTCGTCCTTAAGGAACAGGGAATAGGGAACGGGGAATGGGGAACAGGATCAGGTAGAGTGTTGACTCAAGTCCTTCTGGTCACTCATCATTCCCTTTACCTTGCCCCCTTTTTCCCTTGAAGCCTTGGAGCGCTGGAGCCTTGTCTGCACCATTTCCCCCATCTTTTCTCCTTTACCCTAAGAGTCGGTAGGGTTTTTTTTTATCGGAAACTAATTGTCCTTAATGATCGTCATTATCTTTTAAAATGTTCCCAAATACAGTGACCACGAGAACATTTTTTTGCTAAAGTTTATCCAATTAATAGGTTGGAAAATTTTAGGAACATCTGGAATCCTAAACGGTCTAGTTATTTAACAAGACGATTTGTGTTGGAGAACGCCTTTAATGTCTAACTTTTATCCCTGGCAATCTGGAACCGCTGCATTTTTAGCCCTTGGATTAACGGCTGGTGCGATCGCTCCCTTCGTTACAGGTGCATCAGCCCTTGCCCAAACCACACGTTTCTCAGATGTTTCTTCTAGCTACTGGGCTGAAGACTTTATTACAGAATTAGCACAACGGGATATTATTTCCGGTTTTCCGGATGGCACATTCCGACCTGATGCTCCCGTAACTCGCGCCCAGTTTGCGGCTATGCTGCGTAAGGCAAATCAATCTTTTAATAAAGCCAATCAACGGGGAGCAACGAATTTTGTCGATGTTCCTTCAAGATACTGGGCGTATTCTGCGATCCAAGATGCTTATAAAACGGGATTTTTAACGGGTTATCCGGGTAATGTTTTTAGACCCGAACAAAATATTCCTCGTGAACAAGCCTTAGTTTCATTGGCAAATGGCTTAAATTATGCCGCGAATTCAACCAATGTATTAAGTTACTACAATGATGCGTCTAGCATTTCTAGTTGGGCGCGGACGCCAATAGCCGCCGCTACAGAAGAACGCTTGGTGGTGAATTATCCGAACGTTAAATCGTTAAATCCCCAGCGGAATGCTAGTCGTGCTGAAGTCGCTGCATTTATTTACCAAGCCCTAGTGAGTGAAAATCAAGCGCAAGTTGTCAGTTCTCAGTACGTAGCTGATCCGACGCCTGTTGTTCAAAATTTCACGATTCCTGCGGGTACAACTATTCCAGTTAAGTACATCCGAGAGAAAATTTTAATTGCCCAAGAAGACGAACAATTACCCTTGACGTTAACAGTTGATGCTAATATCACAACCTCTGATAACAAGGTGCTGATTCCTGCGGGTAGTGAGGTTGTGGGTACGTTGCGTTCGACCAATGGTGGCGCTCAATTTATCGCCGAGAAACTAGTGATGAATGGTAAGCAGATGAATATTGATGCTTCGTCTGAAGTTATCACCACAACAGAAACAATAAGTCAAGGTAGTAATACAGGTACTCTGCTCAAAAATGCTGCACTTGGTACAGCGGCGGCGGCGGCGATTTCGGCGGTAACAGGAGATCGAGCGATCGCGACGGAAGAACTGTTGATTGGTGCGGGCTCTGGTGTAGCGTTAAGCTTAATCCAGCGCTTCCTCGGTCGCAACAGTGTTGATCTGATTGTGATTCAACCGGATACCGATTTGGATCTCAAACTAGATAATAACTTAGTCATCAGCGCCAACTAGATCACCATAGTGTAGAGACGTAGCATGCTACGTCTCTACACGTTAACGATGTGTGGCTTTCCAGATAGGTGTTTTCGGTGTTTTTTTACTTCATGATTCATGAATGGGTAACCAAACCACAAAGGTTGTTCCCTGGCTTGACTCCTCCCCCGAACTTTGAATCGCGGCGTCTAACTGAGATTGTTTCCACAGTGACTGCGCCGGACTAAATACCTCGATTTGACCCTGCATTTGTTCAATCAGTGCTTTGGCGATCGCTAGCCCTAAACCACTCCCTGGAATCCCTGTGTTGGCTTGTATTCCCCGATAACGCCGCTCAAATAAATGCTCGATGTCTTGGGGCACAATCCCCAAACCCGTGTCAGTAATCGCAATTCCTACCATTGTCCTCGTCTCATCATCGGGTTGAGCCACACCTGCTTCCACATCAATTTGTCCCCCGGCTGGCGTGTATTTTAAGGCATTGTCAATTAAATTATTCAAGACTTCTCGTAACGCCTTAGCATTAGCCCGAACAGGGGGTAAGTTTTGGGGAATCGAATAGCGTAATTCTAAACCACGTTCTCCTGCGATCGCTTGGGCGGAAATGAGCAGGGGTTCTAATACTTCAGTGACGGTGAACGACTCGACAATTAGGGTTTTGCCCGGAAGCAGAGGAATGGCTGGTGCGTCTGTATCCGGTTCTGAGTTAACGACAGAAGCTATTTTCCCATTCTCGTCGGGTTCAGGGAGTGGACAAGTCGCCGCGCTAGCTAACGCGGGTAAGGTTAGGGGTTCACTTGTCGGTGCATCCTGATCTAAGCACTCGTCAAAATCTTGCAATAAATCTTTCAAGCGATCGCTCTCCCGCACAATACTAGCTGCAACGTTATGATTTTGATCATCGGGTTGCAGTCGATTGAGTAGCAGCTTGCCAAAGGTTCGCAATGCGGTTAAAGGATTGCGAAATTGATGCAGGATATCATCAAGCCGATCCCTTTGCTGTGCCTGTAGACGGCGTTGCTGAGTCCATTCCTGCTCAAACCAAGCCCGACGCCGATCCATTAAGTAGGCAAGTGTCAATGTCCCAGCTATGCGTTCAATCGCGGTTTGTTCTTTGTCATTCCACGGTCGATCCTCGCGACTTGTCACTAATAATCCCATGACTACCCCTTCATGGATCAGGGGCAAAACTATTTGCCGTCCTTGAGATAAGGGATAGTTGTCCTGATAAAGTGAGGTGGAATCTGGGATAGGGTGATCGTCACAGGGTAGAGGTAAAAGGTGAGGTACAGCTTCAGCAAGGCGGGGAATTGTGTCCAGTGAACTGATGCGATCGGGCAATGCTAACTCAGCATCGTCCTCTTCCCAGATTGCCGCTTCTGGATAGACTACTACCGGAATCAGTTTAGGTTGCGCGGCTTCGTCTAGCTCATCTGTTGTTAAATATACCGCACTCAACGCCGCGCCTAGACTTTGAGTGAGGACTCCGACCTGTGATTGACACAAGGCGACAAATTCTGAACTAGCAGGAATGAACATGAGGATTGCGTGATCACCAGCAGAGGGCTTTTACAACAGAACTCAGCAAAGGTTCCTTTTCTATAATGTCTAACAATTGACACAACTGGCTATCGCCCCAAGGATATAAGATGAAATGGGGAATAGAGAACTCTTCACAGGGAACAGGATCATGTATAGTGTTGGCTTCTCTGGTTAACTCACCACTTCCTCATCTCCCCCCTGCACCACTTCCTCATCTCCCCCCTGCACCACTTCCTCATCTCCCCCCTGCACCTCTGCCTCTGGAGCCTCTCTAGGGGTTCTTTGTGAAGTTTTTTAACGAAAAATTAAATTTTATGGTAGTGATTGGGGCGGGATCATCGCTCAAACCCTTTTTTTTACTTAGTCTTGAGACATTTTAGGTATATCTATCAGAGCATAAAAAGATATTGATATTTCAGACTCAAGCAGATATACTTGCGACGGCTTTTGTAACTAGCATTACAACTGTCGGCAAAAAGAGGAGGTAAAGAGGTTGGCAAGAAGACGTAAGCGCAAGAGTCGCCGCCGCCAAGAGGGGCGCAAAATCCTAGAGCATGTGCCTCAGTATAATATAGAAAGCGGTGAAGATAAACCGGTTACAGCAGCACGTAAATATATTCAATCAGCCGGGATTATTCCGCCTGCTTTGCTACTAGTTAAGCGAAATGAGCATACGACAGACCGTTATTTCTGGGCAGAAAAAGGTTTATTTGGCGCTCAATATGTTGAGGAAAACCATTTTCTATTTCCCAGTCTGCGGGTGCTTGAGGCTCCCGTAGAAAAGGCTGTAGTTGCGGCTCAAAGCCGCTGACAGAGCCAGACTGTACGGATTGATCAGTGAGTGCTTTGACACTCATCATCGGCAATTCGTCTCATTCCTGCTAGGGGGGTGGGATGAATTGCCTAATTTTTTTGGTCATGTTAAGTTTCGGCTAGGATAAAAAGTCTCCAAAGCAGAGGGAGAGAAGGTAAGGCTCAAGGTGGCAAGGTAGAAGAAAATGATAACTGTTGAGTATGCTTGTCGAGTCATTTTCCTCTGATTCATGAGTTCAGTGCAACCGTCTTGTCCATTTATAGTCGGTGTAACGATCGCGGACTCCCGATTTTTTGTGGGACGCCAAGAGGAGTTGCAACGGATTGTCTCTCAGATGACAGGTGTCCTACCGGGTAGCTTGAATGTAGTGGGGCGCAGACGAATTGGCAAATCCTGGCTTCTCTATCATTTTTGTCAAACGTATCAGGAGTACCTTTCTCAACCCCATCGGTTTATTAGCGTTTATCTTTCGCTGCAAAATCCCCAGTCTCATGGGGAAGAAGGATTTTATCAGGTAGTTGGGCGACTGTTGTGGAATCATCCCCAAGTGCAGCGTCAACCGGGGTTAGTTGAGGCGCTGAGGGTTCAACAGTTTAACCGCTTGGCATTTAGTAGCGCCATGGGACATTGGAAACGCCAAGGGGTGTTAGCGGTACTCTGTTTAGATGACTTTGAAGTGCTGATGCGCCATTATCGGGACTTTGATGATGGATTCTTTGATAACCTGCGATCGCTAATCGATAGTGGCGCGTTGATGGTGGTGGTGGCGTCTCCCCGAAAGTTGGAATATTACCAGCATCGGTATCGTCTCACCTCGCCATTTTTTAAGTTGAGTCAGGTGTTGGCGTTGGGAGAATTGCGGGAAGAGGAGGCGTGGGAATTAGTGAGTTTATCGGATACTCAGGGAAAGGAGGGACAAGCCGCATTGAGTCCCCAGGATCAGAAATTGGCAAAGCAGTTGGGGGGTACTCATCCCTTTTTATTGCAGTTAGCTGGAAGTTTACTATGGGAAGCACGTCAGCAGAGGCGAGATATAAATTGGGTTAAGGCGCGGTTTGAGGTAGAAGCAAGGCGCACTCCTGGATATAGTTTTGAATTGCACCAGTTACCGCTTCCGTTGCAGGTATTAGTTAGGTTTCCCTTGAATTTAGGGCGAATGGTTAGGGGGATTCGGGGGACGGTGGATGAGATTGGTAATTTGATGGTGGGGACGGCTATTTTAATTGGAGTTATTTTAGTTGTTTTGGTGCTATTGAGGTTATTGTTTTAGACATTACCAATAATTAAAACTTTTCGTTCTCTACAATTTCAATTAGCTTTTTGTCACTTAACAGAAATTAACTGGTGAGAAATTGGTGAGAAGTATTCGCAATTACTGAGGAAGTTACGTCGTTTCAGCCTTATGTTAAAGATTTTTTGTATCCAATTTGCAGTATTTTAGTTTTTCGCCAAGCTCAACCCCTTGCTTTAGGGTCGCTTGAGCCGCATTTTCTCAAGACATGGTGCAGACGCGATCGCACCTTTAATGCATGTATTTTTGTAAAGAACAAACGAGTGTTTTGACAAAATAGATAATTTGTAGTGATGAAGCTATCCAACGTTTAGGTAGAAATCCACAAAAAGGTCTGTTAAGGATGTATATTAACAAGCATGTCAAGATAACAGAGCTGACCCTTGAGCCATTGATTGCCACTGTCCCGGAGGATAGGGTCGCAAGAATCCTACGGATGGTAGACCGATTAATCAAACTGGCTCATCAATAATGTTTCATTTGAGAGTAATCAGGAGCCTTTTATGTCATTCAAAGTCACTGGACGAGTTTACGAATCCGAAAGTGGTTTAGGGATTCCTAACCTAATAGTCGAAGCCTTTGATAAAGATATCGTCAAGAGCGATAACTTGGGATATGTGAAGACCAATAGTCAGGGACAATTTGAAATTACCTATACAGACGCAGATTTCCAAAGCCTGTTTGAACGGTTTGAAGGCAATCCCGACTTATATATTGTTGTCCAAACACCGGATCGTGCCAAAATTGTATACACCAGTGAGAAAAACGTTCGTCCAGATGCAAGTACGGATGAATATTTTGATGTACCCATTCCCCGCTCCACCTTTCTGGCAAACAAGGAAGAGTGGCTCAAAAATGAGCGGCAGTTGCTAAAACTCCTGATTGGGGTTGCTTGGATTGATGGGGTACTCGAACCGAAAGAACTCGAATTTTTGCAGCGAGTGGCAAATGAAAAAGGATTGACAGACGATCCAGAAATTAAATCCTTATTATCAAATAACCAGCCCGTACCGCGTGATGAGTGTTATCGCTGGTTAAAAGCTTATTTAGGAAATTATCCCAGCGAGGAAGATTTTCAGGAACTATATGAAGCTTTCAACTCCCTCATGTATTCTGAAGGAGCGTTAGACGAACAAGAACAGGAACTGATAAAATCACTAAGCCTCGCCACCACCGCCCCATCTGGGACTCGCCCCAATACGCTTCAGCAGCGCTTCATGAGCGTTTTAATGGATAACGAATTCTTGGCTAACGTCCTACAAATGGAGCGCTCATCAATCGCTAGTGACGTAGCCAAAGGTGCGGGTTACTATGCGCGGGTTCCTTACGGAATCCTGAGTCGCCTCAGCCTGACGGCAAACGTCAAAGCCCTCGCTGAGGATATGGCAGATTTTTATTTGACGGACAACTTTGCCCCAGTCAAACAAGAAGTGACTGCCGATAATTTAACCGTCATTGGCGAACTTCCTCAGGAACTTTCGGGGATGTTTCTTCGCAATGGTCCTAACCCTCAATTTCCCCCCATTGGACTCCACCATTGGTTAGACGGGGATGGAATGCTGCACGGCGTTCACATTAGCAATGGCAAAGCTAGCTACCGTAACCGCTACATCCAAACCGAAGGGTTTTTCCAAGAGAAAGCCGCCGGGAAATCCATTTGGCCCGGACTGCTGAACCTACCTCGGTTTGATTCCCCTCACGGTTTGATGATGAAGAATACCGCCAACACCGCCTGTGTGTGGCACGCAGGTAAACTACTGGCGCTGTGGGAAGCTGGCGCCCCCTATCAAATCCGACTTCCTGACTTAGAAACAGTTGGCGTGTATACTTTTAACGACAAACTCGCTTCCACGTTTACGGCACACCCCAAAGTTGACGCCGTGACGGGTGAAATGATTGTATTCGGTTTCGCCCCCATTGCTCCCCCTTACCTGGAATACAGCGTCGTTTCCAAAGAAGGCGAACTGTTGCGAACCGTACCGATTGATATTCCCGCCCCGGTGATGATGCATGATTTTGCCATTACCGAAAACTATACGCTGTTTCTGGATATGCCCCTGACATTTCGCCCCATGCGAATCATGTTGGGTCAGCTACCGATTAAATTCGAGGCTCAAAACCCCAGCCGCATTGGTATCCTACCCCGCCATGGCGATAACCGGACAATCCGCTGGTTTAAGATTTCTACCTCTATGCTCTACCACGTTGGTAACGCTTGGGAAGAAGGGGATGAAGTGGTACTCCTGTCCACCCGCACACCTGATACCTATCTGTTTATCCCTCAAGAAGATAATGGTGAAGGTGGGGACACTGAATTTGAACATTTCCGCATGTATCGCTACCGGATTAATTTAGTAACGGGTGCGGTGAAAGAGGAACTTCTCAATGACCTCGATGTCGCCACAGAATTTCCGCGCATCAATGATGATTTTACGGGTCGCAAAACACGGTATATGTACGCTTCCCGACAGGCAACCTATATGAGACCCCGACTCTTATTAGACGGTCTAATTAAGTATGACGTAGAAACAGGTAGCTCTCAGATTCATGAATTTGGTCGGGGACGGTTTGGCGGTGATAGTGCCTTTGCCCCGCGTCCGGGTGGAACAGCTGAGGATGATGGCTGGTTACTTACGATGATTTGGGATGCTGTAGAAAAACGGTCTGAATTATGGGTCATTGATGCTCAAAAGTTTACCAATGAACCAGTGGCACGAATACTCATGCCTCAGCGCGTTCCTTACGGTTTCCACGCCGCCTGGATTTCTGAGGCACAAATGGCAACTCAACAAAGTTAACCGTCAACGTCTCTGAGAGAGCACCATTGTAGAGACGTTGCATGCAACGTCTCTACAAGGCGGATGTATCTTAACCGCTATATTGCCCCCAGCATTATTTTTACCAATGCCAGATTTGATCGTAATTCCCAAATAACCCGGGCAAATCCTGACAGGCAACGTGAGTCAAACCGTTAATCATTTTTCCTTCAGGAATCCCACGAGATTTCACATCATCTACCACAATATAAACCGTAATTCCCTTCTCGATTGCCCGCCGCAAATCTTGATCCAGTTTAGGTGGCTGGGTTTGTGGCTTATCCCCAAACATAAGTCCAGACGCATCTTGCCCACTCACGGCATAATTCACCGCATTTCCCCTCAACAAAATATCTAAATCAGCACCGGCAGCTTTCATCGCTTGAGAAATCCAAACCGAGGGATCATCTTGTTCTTCAATCGTACAGCGATAAGCGGATTCAACTATTTGTAACGCTTTCATCTTACTATCCCTAATCCTTCCTACTTCGTAGCAATAATTAACGTTCCATCCGACTCACTCGCCCATTTCCATAAATCACTCGGCGCACCACGACGACAGCCATCAATCGCATCTTCTACCCCTCGCTCATCCACACAAAGCCCGCAATTAATCCAATCTAATTGACACCCCTTTGCTTTCGCTTTTTCCTGGAGTGCGGCAATCCAATCTTTGGTTAAAGGATGATCTTCTTCCTCCACTCCTCTACCATGAACCGCATTCGCGTGGGGTTTTTGATGAGCAAAGGCTAAAGATACTGCCCCTTCATAAGCAAAAACATTCACATTATACCCACGTTCAATTGCCTCATGAATCATCCGAAACGCTGTGGTTGTCCTTGCTTGTTCAAAAGGACCATCCATAATGGAAAAGGTTAAGGTTTTGGTACTCATTTTTTACTTATCTTGGGTTACAGCCAAATCGTTTTTTGTCCTTGAGCCATGGCATCAACCACAGCCGCAATACTAGCCACTTGCACGCCATCGCTTAGTTCTGTCTGTGAGATACCGCGTTCTCTCAGAGAAAAATCATCTGCCAATACGTTGACAGTGTTGAGATTGGCTAAACCATTCGCTACCGAAGCACGAGCGGCTAATACGCCATTTTCTACCAGAAACAAGGTGGTTTCATTTCCAGCATTGGCTAAATCTGATGCCAACTGATAATTTTGACTCACTTGGGTTGAATCAAAGGAACTCCTCGATTCAATTAAAAAATACTTTGCCATTCTGTTTGGCTCTCCAACCGATTGAATTAGTCAAATCAAGCAAGCAATGATAATGCCAGGACTCCCAACTATAATACAGGTTCAATTCATTGGCAAGATTGATTTTAATCCACGTTTTTGTGGATTTGTCAATGATTTGATTTTAAAGAATGTTTAATTTTTAAGAGATTACATTCAATTATGTTTATTTTTGTGTAGAAGTGGTTATTCGTCATTAGACAGGGAACAGAGAACAGGATAAGGTAGCATTATCGGTAAAACATCCCTACACCTCAGCACCCCTGCACAATTAGATTAGATAGCGAAGACAGCGCCTACTACGAACCGCGCAGGTTGCCAAAAAAACGGTAAACCGTCCTGATGACAACGTTTTGAGCCAGTAAAACAACCACAGAAATCAAAATGACGGGAACATAATCCCTGTCCCCGGGGTTCTAAGGTGTTCAGTGTTCAGGGATAATTCCTGGCAATTGATGGAGTGGTGTAGAGACGTAGACGGCTACGTCTATCAGTTACCAGTTATCAGTTATCAGTTATCAGCCAATTACTGACCACTGATAACTGACCACTATTTACGCTCACCTACGGAGCTGACTTATCGCGCCGCAATGAGCCGCATCATGTTATCTTGCTCAATTAGCGATCGCGCTTTGCTCATGCTCTCTCACGATGCCCAGATTGTAAAGGCTTGCAGACGATGAAACCCATGAATCCTTGGCAGAAGCAGTCCCTAGCCATGCTCACCGTCGGTGTGATGGCGATGGGTAATGTCATGACTCCCAGCATCGCGAGGGCGACAACGGCGGCTAATTTGACTAAAAGCGCCGACTCGATTGAAATCTTTGTTCCGCCTCCAGAACGTCGAACAAGTGGCGTTTGTCCAGATTTTTTGGGATTTTATATCGACTCAATCATTAATCGTCCCAATTTAGCGGGGGGTAAATGGGGGATTGTCGTGGAATCGGTATCGAATCCTGGGATTTCCTACAGCCACAACGCCAATCAATTTCTTATCCCCGCATCCAATAACAAACTCTTTACCACCGCCGCCGCTTTACAAAGGCTGGATTCCCAAGCCTTAATTCAATCGAAATCGTTAGATGAATGGGTGACAGTAACCAACCAGAGAAGCAGTAACAGCTATGCGGATAGCCTACTACGTTACATTGGTGGACCTTCTGCCGTGAAGCAGATTTTAGCACCCTTAGGTGTTGACCCCAATAGTTTTCGTCAAGTTGATGGCTCAGGTTTATCCCGGCAGAATGTAGCCACGCCGCAAGCGTTAATCGCGACATTAAAAGCGATGATGTATGCCAATGGTAATGATTTATTTTATCGTTCCTTACCCGTTGCCGGTGTGAATGGAACCCTGAGAAATCGCTTGCAGTTACCTGAAACTCAAGGCAGAATTCGGGCGAAAACGGGGACATTACGAGGAGTGAGAAGTCTGTCTGGGTATTTGGAACATCCCTATTATGGGACGATTTTGTTTAGCATTATGGTGAATCAACCGTCTCAGTCGGGACAAGTATTAGTGGGGGCGATTGATGAAATTGCCTTGCGCTTGGCTCAGTTAACGCCTTGTCAGTAATCTTTGCTGTCAGTAGTCAGACGAAATAGTCTAGTCCGCGCAGGCGGACGAAAGTTTGTGTAGCTGCGACTTCCTCCTCGCCAAGGCAAAAAGGGGATTTCTGAAAAAGTTAGTTATACCAAGTTGCCGTCTAAGGTAGAATCTGTCATGCTGAGCAAAACGCAGTGAAACGGAGTGACGCGAAGCATCTGCCCAGATTCTGACGCTCGTTCCGACGCTCGTTCCTCGCTACCGCTTCGCTAACGCTATCGCGCAAGCGTCACGCTTCGCTCAGAATGACATGATAGAACGCAACTTGGTATTAGGCTAGAAACAGCACAATCTTTCATCCATTAATTTTATGGCAGGGGAACCGGGAATTAAAGTCGAAAAGCCTGTTTAATTCTGGAAAAAAGCGATAAATCTTAGTCCTGAACAACTCACCAATCTGATACTGTAACCCCTCCGCCCAACTAATACATTTGCTCAATAAAACCTTGGAAAAGGGCGGGTTTACTAACATCCGGGTGAAAAAATACGATAACCATAAAACCCGCCCCTACATTGATATCAGAAACTTCCCTCACCGCCAACCCCTCTGCGTTCCTCTGCGCGAACCTCTGCGTTCCTCTGCGTTAAAAAAGCCAACCCTCCCGCCTCTCAACCCTAAAAACAAAGCGCGATCGCAAGCAAATTATATAATCAATATAAACAGCACTAACCAAGCTTTACTCTAATATTTTAGGCTAAGGGTTTAATCGCATTAACTTTGTAGGGGCGCAAGGCTTGCGCCCATCAAACCCCTACAATCTATTGCTAACTATTCAATCGCGAGAATTTATCTCCCCAATTTTTCCGCCATAACTTATGTTTTGGAAATTGATGGGCGGGTTTTATCGGAAATTGTATAATTAATCTAAATAGCACTAACCGAGCTTGATTTGTGTTGACTTCATGGCTTATATCTCCCACTCTCAACTATGAAACTATTTCGCCTTTCTCGAAATCACCGCCTAATTATCACCACCCTAATCAGCCTCTGTCTAATCCTATTTAGCTGGCTCAATTCTCCCCTCCATTCCACAGCAACTAATCCCCAAACTGAACTCTTTAACCAAGTTTGGCAAACCGTCAACGATAACTTTTACGATCCAAACTTTAACGGCGTCAACTGGCAAACCATTAAAGACGAATATGAACCCCAAATCCGCCAAACCCAATCCAGGGAAGCCGCCGCAACCCTGATCAATCAAATGCTTTCTGAACTCAACACCTCTCACACGCACCTCTACATACCCAACCAACCCGCCTACTACCAAGTCTTAGGAATCTTTGCACCCAGAAACCGCGACTTACGCCAACAACTCAAACCCTTCTTTCCCAATGACAAAATAGAATATACTGGCATTGGTATAGTTACCAAAACTATCGACAACCAAACCTTTATCAGCGCCATTCTAGAAGGAAGCCCAGCCGCTAAAGCCGGATTAAAGGTAGGCGATCGCATCCTGAGTGTGGATAATCGCCCATTCCAACCCATTGAATCCTTTGCCGATCAAGCTGGTACTCCTGTACCAATCCTAATTCAGCGATCGCAAAATCCCAACAGTCAGCAAGAAATCACCGTCACCCCTAAATTGCTGGATACAACCACCATGTATCTCGACGCCATGGACGCCAGCACGGAGATAATTGAACAACAAGGTAAAAAAATCGGTTATATTCATATCTGGTCTTACGCCAGTGATGAATATCAAGAACAGCTTGAGGAAAAACTAATCTATGGTCGTCTCAAACAAGCAGACACTTTAGTCGTAGACTTAAGAGATGGATGGGGAGGTTCACCCCTCACCGCCCTGAACATCTACACCGCTCCAAATCTCAGCTTAACCGCTATTTCCCGGGATGGCACGCCATATACTCACTACGCCGGCTGGAATAAACCTGTCGTCATGATTGTCAACGAAGGAAGCCGCAGTGCTAAAGAAATTCTGGCTTATGGTTTCCAGAAATTCGATATCGGACCCGTTGTTGGTACGCCAACCCCTGGCGCTGTAGTGGCGGGGCGTGCATTTCTCATGTCAGATGGTAGCTTGCTTTACGTCGCCGTCGCTGATGTCTACGTGAATGGAGACGAACGACTCGAAGGGAAAGGAGTAACACCGGATATCCTGGTTCCCTTCTCTCCAGAATACGCCCAAGGCGCTGATCCCCAAAAAGAACGGGCGCTAGAGGTGGCGCTGGAAGCCGTTACCTAATTAGGATCTGCTGAATAAGTCTGGTGGAGGGAGCAGGGGGAGCTGGGGGAGCTGGGGAAGCAGAG
Organism: Coleofasciculus sp.; assembly: GCF_046565525.1. Taxonomy (NCBI): domain Bacteria; kingdom Bacillati; phylum Cyanobacteriota; class Cyanophyceae; order Coleofasciculales; family Coleofasciculaceae; genus Coleofasciculus; species Coleofasciculus sp. The sequence continues at coordinate 26,156 of NZ_JBKHUP010000059.1, forward strand.
GGAGCTGGGGAAGCTGGGGGAGCTGGGGGAGCTGGGGGAGCTGGGGAAGCAGAGGGAGCTGGGGAAGCTGGGGGAGCTGGGGGAGCTGGGGAAGCCATAGTACATTTTCCCTGATAGCTAAGGGTTTGGGAGTTGTGCAGCAAGCCCTAATTACCAATCCCCAACATCCTCAAGCGCCTGTCGCAAATCATCCCCAATTTCTTCAGCACATCCTTTAACCGGTTTATGACAGTAATCCGCCACCGCTAATGGCGAACCAATACGAATGTCAACATCGCACCCCCAGTGGGGTACAGGTTGACTGTAATGAATCCGAATCGGTACAATTTTAACCCCTAAACCCGGTTGCTCCTTTTCTGCATGGAGCGCTATTCGAGCAAATCCCGGTTCTAGGGGTTGAATTTCTTCTGTGCGAAAAATATCGCCTTCCGGGAAAATCACCAAAACTTTTCCCTGTTCTAATAACTCAATCCCGTGACGCAAACTGGAAACTCCCGGACGCTTGGGATCAACTGGAAAACCGCCTAAATGACGAATAAACCAGCCTTGCACACCGTTCATTTCATCAACCGACACCATAAACTGCAACTCCCGTCCGATAATATCTCGACCTGCGGCGTAGGCTAACGTCAGCGCATCCCAGCGAGAACGATGGGTGGGTGCAAAGATAACTGGACTGTCTTTGGGCAAATTCTCCCGTCCTTTGACCTCAATCTTGCCAAAGTAAATGGGCAAAACCAGGTGACGTCCTAGGGGATAGACTAGGCGCACTAACCACGGTGAAATATGAGAGGTGATTGCATCTTGCTTGGTAGTTGGGGAATGCTCTTGAGTTTTGTCGGGAGATTCAGTCGGGCTCATTGTGGCAATCGGTGATGTGTAAGCCAATAAAATTTTATTACAGCTTCACCTTAGGTGTTATGACCTAGACTATCCTCTACCTAAGGGGTGATGAAGTTAGTTTGTAGTAAGGGCTTTAGCCCTTATCAAGGGAGGCAGAGCCGGGGAACGAGTAAAGCTTAAATAAAGGTGGGTTGTGTTGATATCACTTATCGATGGACTAGGGCGGGTTTTATTGTTCATTGATTGGTGGCTATCTTAATTTAGCAGCTAAATCCGCCCCAAGAATCGACTGTAATTGATCAAAAATCTGCCTGTTGAATGGTGCAATACTTTCCGCAACTATGCAACCTTCAAGTCAGGTACAGATACTTAAACAACAGTATGTCTTATAATTACGAACTCTTAGTCATTGGTGCAGGGTCTGGCGGTCTGGCGGCGGCGAAACGAGCCGCTGCTTACGGCATCAGCGTTGCTGTGGTTGAAAAAGAATCCCTCGGTGGTACTTGTGTCAATCGCGGCTGCATTCCTAAAAAATTAATGGTCTATGCGGCTGATTTTGCTTTACAAGATAAACTGGCAATTAGCTATGGTTGGAGTGCCTGAGTGAACAGGAGGAAAAAACGATGATTAAATTAATCGTTGAGGGAGAAAACCAGCGCATCGTGGGCGCTCAGATGGTGGGTGAACATGCGGCGGATATTATTCAAACTCTCGCCGTGGCGATTCGTCAGGGCGTCACCAAGCAAGAGCTAAATGGGACGATTTGTATCCATCCGACTATCGCAGAAGAGGTTCTCACGCTGGAGTAATGGGGAAGCCAATTCAATCTTCACAAAATGGTGTTCAAGTACACATTGGTACAGTCGGACATAAGATGTAGCTTGCTTCTGGCTTTGCAAGTATGACGAATGAGGAATGACGAATGACCGAAAAATTGGGTCACAAGCCTCCCCCTGCCATCGGGACTTTTGTGCTATGATAACGATGGTTGAAAAACCCGCATTCGCTTGCAGCGATATACACTCATTATGAGTTGAAACCGGGACTGGGCCAGCAATAGGGAAACGACGGAAGGGCAATGGTAAAATCCAACCTGGAAGCCAAACAAAAGTATTTTTTGATGCTTTTGATCTAAACGATACATGTAGTCGCGGGAGGGCATTCCGAGACTTAAAACGGACAGGGAGCGTATGTAAGACCTCTTTGAGGCAGTGTGCGTAGAGCTGTCAACCCCATTCAGCGACCACCCTTAAAAAGGTGGCGTGGTGAGGAATCATCGCACTTACAGGGCGGTGAGGATGTCAAAAATGATAATACTCATCCCCCTATAATTGAGTAAAATCAAGAACAAAGTAGCCCAAATGAGTGCAGCAAATAGCGCTAATAAAATAAAATTCGGCACAGATGGCTGGCGGGGAATCATCGCTGATGATTTTACCTTTGCCAATGTCTGTAAGGTAACTCGCGCGATCGCAAGTTATTTAGATACAGCCTACGACAAAGACCGCCCCGTTTTAGTCGCTTATGATACCCGATTCCTGGCTGATGAGTTTGCCCGCATGGCTGCTGAGGTGTTGGCAGACTTGGGTTGGACGGTGAAAATTGTCAACCGGGATTGTCCCACACCCGTGATTGCCTATCAAGCGCGTCAACTTAACTCAGCCGGAGCGCTGATGTTTACTGCCTCCCATAACCCCGCTGCTTATTGCGGGATTAAATATATCCCGGATTACGCAGGTCCTGCTACCCCGGAAATCACGGATACGATTGTTTCCAATATTGCTGGAGCAGATGATGCGCCACCTACGGGTAAGCATGGTGATAAAATTTCTACCTTTGACCCGAAACCGGATTACTTGAACTTTATTTACACGCTGCTAGATGTAGAACGGATTCGGCGGGCGCAACTTAATGTCAAATATGATGCCCTCTATTCCACCTCTCGCGGTTATCTGGATGATGTCTTAGAACATTGCGGCTGTCAGACTGAGGCATTTAACACCACCCGCGATGTCTTATTTGGGGGGGGAATGCCCGAACCCAAAGGGGAGTATCTGGTGGGGTTAAGAGAAGCCGTGATGCGGGATAAGGCAGATTTAGGTCTAGCTACCGATGGAGATAGCGATCGCTTTGGTATCGTGGATGAACAGGGGACTGTGCTAACGCCCAATACGGTGCTGTTGTTACTGGCACGTCACTTGATTAAGAATAAAGGTAAAAAAGGTGCGATCGTCCGTACTGTTGCTACAACTCACCTGTTGGATAACTTTGCCCTAAAAAATGGTCTAGAAACTTACGAGACAGCCGTCGGCTTCAAATATATCGGTCAGAAAATGCGGGAAACCGAGGTGCTGATTGGGGGTGAAGAATCCGGGGGATTGAGCATTATTGGGCATATTCCCGAAAAAGATGGTATTTTAGCCAATATGCTGGTGGCTGAAGCTATTGCTTACGAAGGCAAACCCCTAAGTCAGTTAGTCGAAGAAGCGATCGCGGAAGCTGATGGTCCGGTTTACAACCAGCGCCTGGACTTGCATTTAAACGAGGATCACAAAGCTGCTGTTTTAAACACTTGCGCCAAAAATCCCCCCCAAGACGTGGCTGGGATTAAGGTTAAAGAAGTTGGGCGCAAAGATGGGATTAAACTCTATTTATCAGAAGGAAGTTGGGTGCTACTGCGTCCATCAGGTACAGAACCCCTGATGCGGGTGTATATGGAAACAGATTCTCCCGAAAAGCAAAGCCAAATTGCTGAAGCGATGAAGCAGATGATTCAGCAGATGAAACCTGCGACGGTATAACTAGGGTTTGCTGAATCAGGATTGTAGAGACGTTGCATGCAACGTCTCTACACAGTTGGGGAATTCCACCCATCAAAATTAGTTTCCTACCAAATCCGCCTTTATTACCCCATGCAAGAGCAGGCGATTGAAATCGCTGCTACACAAACAAAGTCCGCGCAGGCGGACTGAATTATAGAGGATTTCGACTTTATTCTGCAAAGGTTTTGGTTATTTACTTTGTATGTTTCAATCCCTGATAGGGATTATAGAGGATTTTGACGCTGATTGTCTCTTTGTAGATATTCATCTCACTCGTGTTTCAATCCCTGATAGGGATTATAGAGGATTTTGACCGCCGACCTCTGAAACGCTTGCAGTGTATAGCTTTCAAGGTTCAGTTCCGAGAGACTGCATCTAATATACCATTTCAGACTTCGACAGACAAGAGACATCTTCAAGAAAAACTCCAAAACCCTCTACTAGCAAGCGTTTCAAGATTTCCGAGATTCTCATTTTCGGGATGGTGTCCTCAAACCCAGAACCCATAAGGGATACAGCCGAAAATTTACTACAGCCTTAAAAAACACCTACCCCTTCTCGGATTTAAGCCCAAAAAATTCAATCATCCCGAAGGGGTTCACCACCGATGCGCTTAACCTTTCGTTGAGAACACCCCCAGAGGCAGTCAAACCGAATGCTATCCGGGTTTAGCTTAACCACTTCGCCCAGGTGGAATGGTACTGACTGGTATGCTGGTGGGCAATGCCCACCCTACGATATATCAAGGGTGGAGGCGAGCTCAAACAGTGCCACTTCGCCTAGGTGCGATCGCCAACCTTACTGAATATCGTCAAACTGCGCTCAAATACACTATACTGCATCCACTGCCCTGAAGACTTAGATGAAAGCCTTAACTAATCTGCTAACCTCTGTAATTGTCGCCGCGTGGATTGCGGCAATTGCTATCCTATCCGTACAAAATGCCACACTTGTATCCCTAAGATTCCTCACTATTGAGTCCATTAAACTCCCTGTGGGAATTGTATTGGCGTTTAGTGTAGGCATAGGAGTGATTGCTGGGGCAATTATTCCGTGGGTATGGCAGATTGAAGGCAGAAGATAGAGGCGTTAACACCCACTTGATGTTAGCAGGGTACGATATGATTGTACCCCAACGATCGCACCGACAATAAGAACACGACTTCAGGGAGTGTGCCTCAAATGACAGTTAGCCCAAACTACGCCTATATTTCTCCAGAAGACTATTTAGAAGGAGAGAGAATCTCCCCCATTAAGCACGAATATATTCGTGGGGAAGTCTATGCCATGGCAGGTGCAAGTAAAGCCCATGGTCTCATTGCTCTTAACTTAGCCACCCAGCTAAGAAGCCATCTACGGGGGAGAGGTTGTATCCCTTACATGGCAGATATGAAAGTCCAGATTGAAGCGGCTAATATTTATTACTATCCCGATGTAACTGTAACTTGTGATGAACGCGATAATTCTTCCTCCGATGAAGACTTTATTCGCTATCCCTGTTTAGTTGTTGAAGTCCTATCTCCCAAAACCGCCGCCTTTGATAGAGGGAATAAATTTGCCGACTACAGAACCATAGACACTCTAGCAGACTATGTGCTAATTAATCAAGAACGTATGAGTGTTGAGTGTTTTTGTCGTAATTCCGAAGGACTTTGGGTGCTCCATCCCTATAGCCAAGGGGAAGAAATTCACTTCGCTAGTGTTGATTTTCACTGTCCTATCGAAGCTTTGTATGAAGATGTTATAGGACTTTAGTGGGTTAAAAAGATGTAGAGACGTTGCATGAAACGTCGGGGCGGGTTTAGTAAAATCTGGGTGCAACCGAAAAGATAGTGGTGAAAGTGAGCCCCTACAGAGGCGCCACATAACGTGAAAAGTCAGGATCTCTCAGGGGGACGCAAGGGGGAGCTCTTATTGGGTAGTTGAAGGGCTCAGAGATAGAATCAATAGGCATCTTGATTGCAAATCGGCGCTTCCCATCGACTATGACTCCCAACCGTTTTGTGTTCTATCTCAAAGTGCAGCGCGTCGAACAGGCTTGTCTGTTTGAGTTGTCCTGGGGACGAGGACAACTAATTGGTGTCACCGTACCCTATCCAGAAACCCTAACCACGCTGTATCAGGAGTGGAGTACGGTTTATCTGAGTTTCTATAAGCAGGCGCTGCGAGGGCGGGTGTCTCAGATGGGTAACTTGAATACACCGCCAATTGATTGGCACGCTAAACTTGTCCAAGCTGAGGCGAAATTACTCTACGAGTTTCATCAATGGTTGCGGCGAGGGGAGTTGTTTGAACTTCGTTCTCGTATCGTTCAGGCGGTTCGAGATCAGGGGATGAAGGATATCCCGATTATCGAAATCTTTCTCACCTGTAATCCCCTAGAACTCGCCCGATTACCCTGGGAAGCCTGGGAAATTGGGACAGAGTTTGCCGCACCATCTCAAATTCATATCCTGCGTACACCCCTGACGATTCAAGGCACTACAGTGACTCCCAGGCGGCGGCGACGGGCGCGGGTTTTGGTGATTTGGGGAGATGATACCGGATTAGATTTTCAGGCGGATCAAGAGGCGGTGCGATCGCTTACCGGAATCGCTGAGATTGTTTTTGTCGGTTGGCAACCTGGACAGGATGGGAATGCATTAAAAACGGAAATTGTCAAACAAATTACTGATGAACGAGGCTGGGATATCTTATTTTTCACGGGTCATAGTAATGAAACCATTTTAACCGGTGGAGAGTTTGCGATCGCGCCGGGAGTTTCTCTGAATTTCAGTGAAATCGCTACCCCTGTGAAAATCGCCAAGGAACGAGGATTACAATTTGCCCTATTTAACTCCTGTAATGGACTTAGTTTAGCCAATTCCCTCATTGATTTAGGCTTAAGTCAGGTGGCGGTGATGCGAGAACCGATTCATAATCAAGTCGCCCAAGAATTCCTCGTCCAGTTTCTGCAACGGTTAGCCCAGTTTCATGATGTGCAAGAATCCCTGCGGGAGGCTTGTCAGTATCTCAAATTAGAAAAGCATCTCACCTATCCTAGCGCCTATTTAGTTCCCTCCCTCTTTCGCCATCCTGACGCCCCACCCTTTTGCCTAGAACCCAGGGGCTGGAAGCAACAGGTCAAGGGTTGGTTGCCAACTAAACTCGAAGCGATCGCACTTTTGGTTCTCATGTTTCTTAGTTTACGCCCTGGGGTGCAAGATTTTCTACTGGAACGGCGGGTTTGGATGCAGTCGGTTTATCGAAACATCACCGCACAGACTCCTACCGATAAATCCCCACCTGTTCTGTTAGTTCATATTGATCGCGATTCTCTCATCCACGCCAATATTGATGCGCGACGAATTAATCCCATTGACCGCACCTATTTAGCTCGCCTCATTGATCAGCTTACCGCATTAGATGCCAAAGTGATTGGGTTAGATTATCTCCTGGATAGTCCCACCGATGAAGATGATGTTCTCGCCCAATCCATTCAGCACGCCATCGACAAAAAACAAACTTGGTTGGTATTTGCGGCGGTAAAAACCGGAAACGAAGAACTAGGAATCATTGATAGTCTCGCCCACCCCAATTGGAGTTTAGAGGCTTATATTAATGCGCCCCTTTGGTACGCTAAACTTCTACCCGCCCATACCAGTTGTGCAGATAGTTGTTCCTTTGCCTATTTATTAGCCCTCGCCCGCGCCGCAAATCAAACACCTATCGATCCGAATTTACCGCAACCCCAGCGATTAAGCGAGACTGATTCATCGGCAATTTTTCGCACCCGATTGGTTTCCTATTTAGACCAAAATCCTGCACCCAATCCCCTCACTGCATTTTTGCATGAGTTGCGCCTTCCTTCCATTACGAACCCATCGCGAAATTTTCAACAACTTTGGTTATATCCAATTATTGATTTTTCCATTCCTCCCGATTATGCCTATCAAACTATCGCCGCTTGGGAGTTACTAGAAAATACCGATAACGCACCAACACCGGAACAATTAAAACAGCAAGTTGTCCTGATTGCGGCTGGCGGATATGACCAAGCGGGGGTAACTGATGGAGGAAGTGATAACTTTCCCATTCCCCTGGCTGTAGACTATTGGCGATCGCAAAATCCTCAACTCAATTATCCACCTTTATTTACAGGAGGTGAGGCACATGCCTATACTATGCACCATTTATTAAGTCAGAGGTTAGTAATTCCCATCCCAGATTTGTGGATGATTGGTATGGCGGCATTTTTGGGTAAAGGAATGGTATTAATTATTGGTGAACGCCGACAAATTAAGATATGGCATTGGTTGGTACTATTAACCAGTGCAACGGCTATTTATGGACTAATTGGATTACAGGTTTATATTTCCGCTGCCCTATTAGTTCCCTTATTTTTACCATCGGTTACAATAGGAATTTACGCACTATATATTGTGGCGAGACGATATTGAATTCTCTATTACCTAGATTAACGAGTAATAATCGTGTCTACTGTCCCCGCTTCTGAGCTAAAACTTAGCTCAACCTCTGGCACATTTTTATTGAAGGAGAAAGAACTCTTAAAGAACATTGTTTTTCCGGGATTAAGGGTAAAATCGTAGTCGGTAAGGGAGGTGAGACCAGCACCAAATCCATTTTCATACATATAGCCATAGGTTACTCCAATGCTGGATAAGCTTTGGTTACTTTGATTAGTAATACACCCGTAAACAAAATTTTCTTCATCAGTCGGTTCGCTGTAAAGCTGAAGATTAGAAACGACTAATCCTTCCGATTCGATAGGATCGACTTGAGGTTGACAATACTTGGCGGTGACAGCATCTGTTATCTTTTCATTAGCGACACTCAAATTTTGTTTATATTCAATAATTTTTGTTCTCGCCCGCGAATAATTTTTGCTACGATTGGGTACAGTTTCCAGGCTCTTAATGGCTAGCTCCCATTTATTTGCCACTTGTTGCCAGTCAGATAAGCCTTGTGCAGATTGAGCCGCTTGAGCCGCTTTCATCCCCAGTTGTAGGGATTCTTGAAAATAGTCCCGTTGTGCCTCTTTTAGGTTAGTTTCAATAATTGCTAAATTCCTTTGATAGGTGCTAATCTTCTTTTGTGCAATGGCAAAATTTGGGTGAGAATTCGGGACGGTTTTAAGAAGGCTAATTGCTTTTTCCCAGCGACTCGCCGCTAAATTCCAATCCTGCTCACCCACCGCTGACTGACCAATTATGGCTGCTCCCATGGCGTGATCAATGGCTTGAGTGTAAGCATCAATATTAGGTTGAGAGGAGGAAGGTTCAGGGGAAGTGGAAACAGGTATCACTTCTGGGGAGGGTTCAGCCGTAATTGGTGTCTCTGTCGCCACTGGTTCTTCTCCCTGAGAACAGCCCACGAGGACGACTAAGAGAGTAATTGATAAAATCGGGGAAACGGATTTCATTAAACGATTCATATCGATCTAACTCCTGAATAATTCCGTTCAAGATTCACACCAATTATCGGTAAAATGTATAAACTTATACGTTTAGTTTATCTTTTGCTGAATAAGGTGGCAATAGGATAAGTTAGGGACTGAATCGAAAAAAGTAGGGAAAAATCAGGAGATTACTGGGACTCAGCACCTAGACATCAATTTTTGTTCAGGTCGTTAAAAATTGTAAACACCCACGGGTTCCTTCTATGATGAGGCGGCGTATGATTTGTCGATTAACTATTATAATGAACCCCCTCCCCCACCCACTCTTTTTGACCAATGGTTAGAGCGTCAATTGATGTAATCACAGTTAGCGGTGCTAAAGATTAATTTTCGGGTACTTTCTTGAGTCAATGTAGGGGCGGGTTTAGCCCAGTTTAGCCGCTAAAACTCCCTGGTGATCAAAACGTGAACAACAAAACCCGCCCTAGCTGACGAATCGGTAAGGGCGATAGAAAAAACCTTATACTATCTTTAATAACCTTTGCTCAATCTGTAAAAGCCCCGAAGGAACACGTTCTGACACAATTATCACCAACTGACTATGGTACAAGCACTCACCCCAATCACCACAGCAACTGATCTGGCTCAACTAGCGATTGACTTAATTCGTCAAGCTGGCTGTGAATACGGCGATGTCCGATTTTGCACGTACCGCCATCAAAATCTTTTTGCCCGCGATCGCTCCCTGAGTCAACTCTGTGATAATGTTAGTGCTGGCTTTGGTGTGCGGGTGTTGCTCGATGGGGCGTGGGGCTTTGCAGCGAGCCCCTATAAAACGCCAGCAGAGGTGGAACGCCTGGTGACTTTAGCCGTGGAAATCGCTAAGGGGAGTCGCCTGTCTCAGCAGACACGGGTGCAACTTGTTCCTGTCGCCGCCTATCAGGATACCTACATTACCCCGATGGAAATTGACCCCTTTAGTATCCCGATTACTGAAAAAGCCGATTTACTGTTGCAGATTAATGATCAACTACTGAGTTATGGCGAACGGGGGATTAAAAAGGCGTATTCTTATTTACAATTTACTAAGGAAGATAAGACCTTTGCTTCCACTGAAGGTTCGCTGATTCAACAAACGCTGTATCGAACCTATCCTGGATTTGGCTGTAGTGCGATCGCGAATGGAGATGCTCAAAATCGCAGCTATGAACGCCCGCCGATGAATAAGGGATATGAGCATGTTATCCGAGCGGATTTACTTTCTCAAGTGGAACGAGTAGCGGAAGAAGCGATTGAAAAGGTTCACGCGCCAAAAAGTCCCTCTGGTATTCGCACCACGTTGATTCTGAAGCCGACAAACCTGTGGTTAACGATTCATGAATCCGTCGGACATCCCACGGAATTGGATCGAGTATACGGCTATGAAGCCAACTTTGCTGGCACCAGTTTCGCTACAACTGATAAATTAGGTAAACTCCAATATGCTGCACCCTGGGTTAATTTCAAAGCCGATCGCATCCAACCCGGTGGACGCAGTACCATGGGGTATGATGATGAGGGCGTACCTGCACAAGAGTGGTACGTTGTCAAGGATGGAATTTTAGTTGATTATTTGACTGATCGCGAAACCGCCTATCGATTAGGGCGAGGCAGTAGTAATGGTAGCGCCTTTGCCGACAGTTGGTCAAGTGTGCCGATGGTACGCATTCCCAATTTAGGCTTAGAACCGGGAGTTGAGGGGGGAAGTCATACGGCGACATTAGCCGAAATGATTGCCGATACCGAAGATGGTATTTTAATTGATGGCATTGGCAGTTTTTCTATTGATCAGCAACGGCGTAATTTCCAGTTTGGTGGCGATGCTTTTTGGAAGGTGGAAAAAGGGAAAGTAGTGGGAATGTTAAAGGATGTCACCTATCATTCTATGACCACAGACTTTTGGAACAGTGTAGACGCGATCGGATCTGCATCTGAATGGCAACAATGCGGGACGAATTTATGTGGTAAAGGTGAACCCATGCAAATTGCCCAAATGACTCATGCTTGTGTGCCGGTGCGGGTGCGAAATATCCACATCGGCGGCGCATCTTAATCCGTCTGTAGGGGCGGGTTTTACGACTATCTTTTCGGTTGCACCCAAATGCAACTAAACCCGCCCCAATCAAATTTTGAGGATAGCAAGAGGAGGCGATTGAAATCGCTGCTACACAAACAAAGTTCGCCTGCGCGGACTAGGGTTATAAGGGGGGTGGCTAACCCGGATTTGGTATAATTATTTTGGGCGATCGCGTAATCGTTTTCCTTCGCCTAAGTGCTCATCACTATTCAATTGCAGCAATTTTACCGTTGTCCTTCCTTCTGGTGTTAATCCATTAATAGTTCTGACTTTTCACGTTATGTGGCGCCTCTGTAGGGGCGGGTTTCACCACTATCTTTTCGGTTGCACCCAGATTTTACTAAACCCGCCCCGACGTTGCATGTAACGTCTCTACAACTTTTTGGTTGCACTCAGGTTTCTAGTGCAAGAAGGCAGAAATAACTGAACAGCTACTATCTCCCCCAGCTCCCTCAGCTTCCCCTGCTCCCCCAGCTTCATCGTATCTACGAAGCTGCTCAAGTATTTCCGCCGCGCTGCACTAGACTTCCCCTGAAAAGTTAGATTAATAGTTGTATCCTCACCCACAAAAGTAATTGGCTCGTTCTTCTTGTATAGAGTTTTCTATTAGAAATTAGGATACCAAAAAAAACGTAGAACAGTCAAGTATTCGGTGCGATCGCCGATCACAAAATGAGTAAATTTCAGTCATTTGATGCCGTTAATTTAACCGTTTAGCGGCGGTTTTAGATAATAGTACCTATGTAGGGGCGCAAGGCTTGCGCCCTTGATTCAATCAATTGGCGATCGCACTCCCGTTGAAAGAGTTTGAGCAGAGGGGTTCTCTTTCATTAATGGTTTCCATCCCCTTTCGGGGAAGTGTGTTTGTAAAGCCTACTTCCCCAATCCAACTCAGTAAGTCGGGCATTTATTACAACGGGTAAGTCGGTGAAAATAAACTCAACTCTATTAAGTTACAGAAAAAGTTCTCAAACCCTGACAAATGACATAAGGCTCTCCACCTTTAACGGTATTCAGTATCAAAGGATACTGTTTTTTTGAAGCATTTTCCCACAAAACTCAACCCTCAACTAAATTAAAGCCAAATTTCCCGAATGTTATCGTTTTGTTAAAGCTTGGCTTGTACTTCTGGTGGAGTTGGTTTATCGTAATCCAACAAGCTGGTGGTGTCGCGGCGGGGATACTCTCCGTTAAGGTAAAAGGCAGAAGGTAGAATAAAGGAATGCTTGTAAAGTAAGCTGTTGCACCTTTTTCCACAGGATACTGATTTCCGCTACGTTCCACCAAACAGCTTCCCAGCCTCTACACTGAAAAATGGGCGCAAGCCTTGCGCCCCTACAACCCTCGTCATTTTTGGGTCATTTTTAAGATGAAAAGCAACCAACTGCCAAAAAAACAAGGCTTATACGATCCACAGTTTGAACACGACGCCTGTGGTGTCGGATTCGTCGTGCAGATGAAGGGGAATAAGTCCCACGATATCGTGGAACAAGGACTAACCATTCTGGCAAACCTGGAACATCGCGGCGCGTGCGGTTGTGAAGCCAACACCGGAGATGGCGCAGGGATTTTAATCCAAATCCCGGATCAGTTTATGCGGAAAGTCGCCGCCGCCCTTGACATTACCCTACCAGAAGCGGGTCAATATGGGGTGGGGGCGATTTTTACCTCCCCTGATCCGATGATTCGCCAGCAGAGTCGGCAGATTTTTGAGAAAATCGCCTCTGAAGAAGGTCAAACGGTTCTGGGTTGGCGGGATGTCCCCATCGATGACTCACCCCTAGGGAGTATCGCCAAACTGGGTGAACCGTTTATGCAACAGGTTTTCATCCAGCGTTCCCCCAACCTGGCTGATGATCTATCCTTTGAACGGAAACTCTATGTGATCCTGAAACGGACGGAAACAGAAATTCGTAACTCAGAGGTTGACCCCTGCTGGTATGTCGCTAGCCTCTCCTGTCGTACCCTAGTGTACAAAGGAATGCTCACACCGATACAGGTGGGACAATATTATCCCGAACTCCATGATCCCGATCTTAAAAGCGCCTTAGCCTTGGTGCATTCCCGGTTTAGCACCAATACCTTCCCCAGTTGGGAACGCGCCCATCCCTATCGCTATATCGCCCATAATGGGGAAATTAATACCTTACGGGGTAATACTAACTGGATGCACGCCCGACAGTCTCTGTTTAAGTCCAACCTGTTTGGCGATGACTTAGACAAAGTTCAGCCGGTTATTGATTTAGAGGGAAGTGACTCGGCGATATTCGACAACGCCCTAGAAATGTTAGTCCTTTCCGGGCGTTCATTACCCCATGCGGTAATGATGATGATCCCAGAACCTTGGACGAATCATGAATCCATGAGTCAGGAGAAAAAGGCATTCTACAAATATCACTCCTGTATGATGGAACCCTGGGATGGTCCAGCTTCCATCGCCTTTACTGATGGTACGACGATTGGGGCAGTTCTGGATCGCAACGGATTGCGTCCATCGCGCTATTATGTGACGAAGGATGATCGGGTCATTATGGCATCCGAAGCCGGTGTCTTACCTGTAGAACCCGAAGACGTGGCGTTTAAAGGGCGCTTGCAACCAGGGCGGATGTTCTTGGTAAATATGGAAGAGGGGCGGATTATTGCTGATGAGGAACTCAAACAGGCAATTATTACCGAACATCCCTACCAAGACTGGATTGACGAATACATGCTCGAACTGGCACAGTTAAAAGACGCGCCAGAGGTAGCCCAACCCGAACCCGACACCCTGATTCAGCGGCAAATGGCGTTCGGCTACACCTTCGAGGAACTGCGGATGCTGATGGCGCCGATGGCACAGAATGGGGTGGAAGCTGTGGGTTCCATGGGTTCGGATACCCCGTTGGCGGTGCTATCTGACCGACCGAAATTACTGTACGATTATTTCCAGCAACTGTTTGCCCAGGTAACTAATCCCCCCATCGATTCAATTCGGGAAGAAATTATCACCTCGGCGGAAACTACGATTGGTTCAGAACGCAATTTACTCGAACCCGAACCCAAAAGTTGTCATTTAATTGAACTGAAAACGCCGATTCTGAGTAATGAGGAATTGGCGAAACTCAAATATGTGTCCGCCGGGGAGTTTAAATCTGTTACCCTTCCGATTCTATTTGACCCGAAAGCTGGGGTGAAGGGATTAGAAACGGCGATGGATGAGATTTTCGCCAAAGCAGATAGCGCGATCGCACAAGGGACGACTATAATTATCCTTAGCGATCGCGGCATTGACAAAGACCATGCACCAATCCCCGCATTACTGGCGGTTGCAGGTTTACATCACCACTTAATCCGCAAAAAAACTCGCACCAAAGTAGGGTTAGTCTTAGAATCGGGAGAACCCCGCGAAGTTCATCATCACGCGGTTCTCGTCGGTTATGGTTGCGGCGCGATTAATCCCTATCTGATGTTTGAAACCATTGACGATATGATTCGCCAGGGCTTGCTGGAAAATATTGATAGCAAGACGGCGTACAAAAACTATATCAAAGCCGCCACTAAGGGTGTGATTAAAGTCGCCTCCAAGATTGGGATTTCCACCATCCAAAGTTATCGCGGTGCCCAAATCTTTGAAACCATTGGACTCAAACAAGCCCTCGTTGATCAATACTTTACCTGGACAGCAACTCGGATTGAAGGGGCGGATTTGGACGTAATTGCCCAAGAAGCCATTATACGTCATCGCCACGCCTTCCCAGACCGAGAAGTGAATGGTCATACCCTGGATGCAGGGGGCGAATATCAGTGGCGTAAAGACGGTGAAGCACACCTATTTAGTCCCCAAACTATCCACGCCCTACAAAATGCCGTGCGTCAAGGGAGTTATGACCTGTATAAAGAATACGCTGCCCTAATTAACGAACAGAGCCAGAAACATTTTACCCTACGCGGACTCCTGCAATTCAAGAAACGCGACCCGATTCCTTTAGAGGAAGTGGAACCCGTGGAGGCGATTACTCGGCGGTTTAAAACGGGGGCGATGAGTTACGGTTCCATTTCCAAAGAAGCACATGAATCCCTAGCCATAGCCATGAACCGGATTGGCGGTAAATCCAATACCGGGGAAGGGGGAGAAGATCCCGAACGCTATACCTGGACAAATGAACGGGGGGATTCTAAGAATAGCGGGATTAAACAAGTCGCATCGGGGCGGTTTGGCGTCAACAGTTTGTATCTGTCTCAAGCCAAGGAACTGCAAATTAAGATGGCGCAAGGGGCGAAGCCGGGAGAAGGGGGACAGTTACCGGGGCGGAAGGTTTATCCTTGGATTGCTAAGGTACGCAACTCTACCCCCGGTGTGGGGTTAATTTCGCCACCGCCGCACCACGATATCTACTCGATTGAAGACTTAGCCGAGTTAATTCATGACCTGAAAAATGCCAACCGCAACGCCCGGATTAATGTGAAACTGGTGTCTGAGGTGGGTGTGGGAACGATCGCGGCGGGGGTTGCCAAAGCCCATGCTGATGTGGTACTAATTTCTGGATTTGATGGGGGAACCGGTGCATCGCCGCAAACCTCGATTAAACACGCGGGATTACCTTGGGAATTGGGGGTAGCGGAGACGCATCAAACTCTGGTATTAAATAATCTGCGATCGCGGATTGTCGTGGAAACCGATGGTCAAATGAAGACTGGGCGCGATGTGGCAATTGCGGCGCTATTGGGGGCAGAGGAATTTGGCTTCTCTACTGCACCTCTAGTGTCCCTGGGCTGCATTATGATGCGGGTTTGTCAAAAAAACACCTGTCCGGCGGGAATTGCCACTCAAGACCCCCAGTTACGCGAGAGTTTCATTGGCAATCCGGATCATACGGTAAACTTCATGACCTTTGTCGCCCAAGAAGTGCGGGAAATCATGGCGCAACTGGGATTCCGCACGCTGAATGAAATGGTAGGGCGTGTGGATGTCTTGGAAGCGAAGCCAGCGGTGGATCATTGGAAGGCGAAGGGATTGGATTTATCCCAGATTCTCTATCAACCGGATGTGGGACCCGAAATTGGGCGTTACTGTCAGATTCCCCAGGATCATGGGTTGGATAAGTCCCTGGATATGAGGGTTCTGCTAGATTTATGTAAAGGCGCGATCGCGAAAGGTGAAAAGGTAACGGCTACCCTACCGATTCAGAATATCAATCGGGCGGTTGGCACAATTTTAGGCAATGAAATCACCAAGCGCCATTGGCAAGGTTTACCAGAGGATACCATCCATCTGCATTTCCAAGGGAGTGCGGGTCAAAGCTTTGGTGCCTTTGTTCCTAAGGGAGTCACCTTAGAACTAGAAGGAGATGCTAATGATTACTTTGGTAAAGGGTTATCCGGTGGTAAATTAATCCTCTATCCTCCCGCCCGTTCCACCTTTGTTCCCCGTGAGAATATCATTATCGGTAATGTCGCCCTCTATGGCGCAACCTCTGGTGAAGTTTATATTCGGGGAATGGCTGGTGAACGGTTCTGTGTTCGCAACTCAGGGGTTAATGCGGTGGTGGAAGCCGTGGGTGATCATGGGTGCGAATATATGACGGGGGGTAAAGTTGTGGTTCTCGGTTCAACCGGGCGCAATTTTGCCGCTGGAATGAGTGGCGGTGTCGCCTATGTGTTGGATGAGAAGGGTGATTTTGCCACCCGTTGCAATACCCAGATGTCCGACTTGGAGAAACTGGAAGACGCAGGGGAGATTGAGATCATCCACCAAATGATTGCCAAACACGTCGAGTACACCAAGAGTCAACTGGGGTTAACTATTTTGGCGAATTGGACAGAAATGGTGCCGAAGTTTGTCAAGGTGATCCCGAAGGATTACAAACGGGTATTGGCTTGCTTGAATAAAGCCGAGGAAGCCGGATTAAGTGGCGATGATGCGCTGACGGCTGCGTTTGAAGAAAACGCCCACGATTTAGCCCGGATTGGCGGTAGCTAGTGCTTACCGTAGGGTGCGTTAGCGAAGCGTAACGCACCATTTCTCAAGGGTTTGATCACAGCGAAGCGTAACGCACCATTTCCCAAGGGTTTGATCACAGCGAAGCGTAACGCACCATTTCCCAAGGATTTGATCACAGGGCGACCCGAGTCAATTGAATGGACACCATTTTTCATTGATGCAGGCGGGTCGCCCCTACAGCCATAAACGGTTCTTTTCCATGCAATGAAATTCGAGATTAACTTTACTCCTATAGCTGCCAATCATATACGCGCCTATAGAAAATTTGCCCAAAAAACTATTCTTGATTCTATCGAAGCACAGCTATCCAATGAACCCACACTAGAAACTAGAAACAGAAAACGACTGGGAGAAAATGAACTATCCGATTGGGAACTGCGAGTGGATAACTATCGGGTTTTCTATGATGTAGTTATAGAAGACGATTCCTGTATCGTTCAGATCAAGGCTGTGGGACACAAAGAACACAATACACTTTACATTGGTGGTAAAGAGGTTCAGATATGAAAATTATCAACGTAGAAAGTGGACAACTTACGCTAGATGAGGTCATGACGCTGGCACAAGGAGAAGCTATCGTTTTACGCAAGCCCGACGGCGCACTGTTTGCCCTCGCCCCCGTCGATGAGTTTGCGGTGGAAGTGGAACTACTGAAACATAATACTGAATTTATGGCATTTTTAAGAGAACTATCTCAGGAAAAAGCAACCATTTCACTGCAATCATTGCGAGAAGAATTGGGGTTATAACGATTGCTATTTGAACGGCGACTAGAGCCATGAATAGAGGATACCATGGATTACGAACTTTATTCAGACGTTATCTTGCTTGGCGATAGTCCTGAAGCTGGGCTTTATGCAGGTGATATCGGTACAGTTGTCGAAAAACATAACGTTGCTGAATTAGAAACGGGTTATAGTGTTGAATTTTTTGATATGTTAGGCAACACCGTAGCCGTTATGACTCTACCTGCAAGTTCCCTCCGTTCACCAACTCATGCAGACCGACCAACGGTTAGAGACTGTATCTCTGATTTATGACCGATGAATTCCCAATCTTACTGGTTACGCAAGAAGCGTATGAAGCCTCCTCAAATGAAACGTTAGGGAGTAAATATAAGTTTTGGTTCTACCACGAAGAACTTGGTCGTTATCTTTATAAGCAAAGCCGACCTAACCTGGGGGAAGATTGGGCAGAAAAAGTCGCCTCAGAATTATGTAAACTCTTGGGACTTCCCCATGCGGTTTACGAATTGGCTTCCACTTGGAAAGGCGATCGCGGTGTCGTTTCACCTAACTTTTTACCGAAATCGGGGACGCTGGTTCATGGTAACGAACTGCTTTCCTCAATTGTGCCGAACTATCCGGCGTTTGGGACGTATGGTATATCACAACATACAATAGATAGAGTATTGAGGGTGATTGCCGGGGAATCTGTCCATTTACCGATTGATTGGACACCGCCCTCTGGTATCCAAACAGCAGTAGATGTGTTTGTTGGTTATCTGCTGCTAGATGCGTGGATTGGCAATGGCGATCGTCACCATGAAAACTGGGGAATTGCTCGCATGAAAACAGCATCAGCGTCCGCTGAAACTGAACACCTAGCACCAACCTATGACCATGCTTCCAGTTTAGGACGCGATCTCTCTGACGAGCAAAGGCAGAAACGCTCAGTTCAGGCTTATGCCAATAAATGTTTTTCGGCGTTTTATGGCAGTGTTGATGATAGAAAAACGCTTAAAACCTTTGATGTATTCTCACTCGTGGCTCATCGCTATCCCCAAGCGGCTTCTGTGTGGTTGGCGCGGCTGGAAACGATCCAAAAGGCTAATACTTTAGCCATCTTTAATCGCATTAACCGATCGCGCATTTCTCCCGAAGCCATCAACTTTGCTCAGGAGATTCTGGACATCAATAAACATCGGCTACTTACCTTGAGGAAAACACGACCTTGAAAACACCAAAAACACTATTTTTAGCTTGGCAAGATCCGATTAGTCGCTATTGGTTCTCGATTGGTCGGTTAACCTTTGATGGAAGAGTTTATCAATTTGTTTATACTCAAGGGGTAAAAGAGGCGGAAGCCAAATGTGCTTTTCAGCCATTATCTTCGTTTCCGTACTTAGATGAAGTTTATACATCAACTCAATTATTCCCCGTTTTTGCGAATCGGTTAATGTCGCGATCGCGTCCAGATTATTCTAGTTTTATGGAATGGTTAAATATTCCTAACCATGAAAATGACCCCATGACAATTTTAGCCCGCAGTGGTGGGGAACGAGAAACGGATACACTTGCTGTTTTTCCTTATCCGGAAGTTAATACACAAGGACAGTATCATTTATACTTTTTCTCCCATGGGCTGCGACATTTGCCAAGCTGTGCCATTGAGCGGATTAATCAGTTTGAATCGGGTAAAAAATTATGGTTAGCTCACGAATTTCAAAATCCTTACGATGCTCAAGCTTTAATTTTAACCACAGAAGACCACTACATTGTCGGCTATTGTCCGCGATATTTGCTGGCAGAAATGTTTGAGTTAATTCGACACAAGTTAAACCTAGAGGTACAGGTAGAACGTGTGAATAAACCTCCAAAACCACTTCAGTTTCGGTTATTGTGTAAAATGACTGTTCAGGCGAGCCATGATTATCGTCCCTTCTCCA
Source organism: Coleofasciculus sp. (assembly GCF_046565525.1). Lineage (NCBI taxonomy): Bacteria > Bacillati > Cyanobacteriota > Cyanophyceae > Coleofasciculales > Coleofasciculaceae > Coleofasciculus > Coleofasciculus sp. The sequence goes on from NZ_JBKHUP010000059.1 coordinate 45,983, forward strand.
GTCTTCACTATCAACCCCTGATAGCAGGATTTGCGCGATCGCGTCCTCATTCTCAGCTAAACTGTTAGATAGGTTAACCATTTTTATAGGTAATAACAAGGGTTGATATGTCGTTATTTCAAGATTTAAAGAGAGCCTTGAAATAAATTTCAGGCTCAAAGCTAAAGTAAGCTAAAGCTTACTGAATTATTGTATCAGGTTATTAACCCGTTTTAACGGGTTTTAGCTCTTAGCCCGTAGACGCGGAGCGGCTTCTCTTCGAGTATTTTAATTCAGGGCTGACTATCAACCCCTGATGGCAGAATTTGCGCGATCGCGTCCTCATTCTCAGCTAAACTGTTAGATGGGTTAATCATTTTGCCTGATACCCAATCAAGATTAATCTATCGTGATTTGGGCAAGACTGATCCAATAATTTTATTATTGTAACCTATTGGAGATTTCCCTAAATGTTACAAACACCATCCCCAACGCTTACCCTAGCCGAATTTCTCCAACAACCCGAAACCCAACCCGCCAGGGAATATATTGATGGCAAAATTGTACAGAAGCCAATGCCCAAAACTCGCCACTCTCGACTTCAGAGTAAGTTAATTCAATCGATTAATAATATTAGCGAAGCCGAACAACTTGCTTATGCGTTTCCTGAATTGCGTTGTACCTTTGGCGGACGGTCAATTGTTGCCGATATAGCGGTTCTACGGTGGGAACATATTCAGTTTGATGAACAGGGCGAACCCCTTGATGATGTGGTCATCCCGCCAGATTGGATGATTGAAATTCTCTCACCCAACCAAAGTTCTAATCAGGTTACAGGTAATATTCTGCACGCGCTCCAATATGGGTGTCAATTGGGATGGCTACTTGACCCAGATGACCGTTCAATTTTAGTGTTTCTGCCTCAACAACAACCGGAGTTACGGAATAATCGTGATGCGTTAATTGGGTTAGAAGGCATTCCATTAACGTTAACTGTTGAGCAAGTCTTTGGTTGGCTAAAAATGAAAAAATAACATTTTTATGAGTGTTTTATTGGGAAGGTGGGGCGGTGTCAGGTATGGTCAACGTAGAACCCGCAAGGCTTCGAGAACTTTGCCTCTGTTGTAAATCGTTACAATCGCCTGAAACTTTTATATGTTACATTTCATAAGTCTCGATGCGAGAGAAGAAGTACAAAAAATATCTCCTCCTCCCTCCACCCACCCAACAATCCCCAAACCCCACATTAGGGAGATGCCCCAGGGGGGCTTTAGGGCTAAAGGTAAGCTCCTGGTAACTCAACCATTCTCCATTTTTACGACGCCATCCCAGCATATCGCCCAACTTTTCAAAGATGTCATAATCTATCTCAACACCTGGTTGACCCCCTACACTTTGCCAAATTCGCTTTTGCACAGAAAAACCAAAGCGTCCATTGCTGTATTTTACCCAGAGACGGTCAATCGTTCGTAGGTCGGTACAAGGAAATATTTCTATATCTTCCCTATAAACATCCCACCATTCTGTTTTCCCGATAACAGCCAGCATTTTATTTGCTGTTTCTTGATCGGCTTTTTCCCACTCTCCGGCGGCTAATAAATCTCGCAGTCGGCGGTAATCGATGCCACATTCTGAACTCAAGTCATCAGTTGAATTCTGGGGAACCAGTAGCTGTAACCATTCCGACACCGATTGAGGGCGATTTTCCGGTTGCAGTTCCATCCCTGTGAGAATGGCTTGATTCACCCGATCACTCACGTTAGAATTTGGCAATACAGGGAAGTGATTGTTCATGGAAGACATTTTCAATCTGGACAATATGGGGGTGTCTACACACGGCTAATCGGGTAGCTTCCCTCTCAAAATCTCGCTGGTATTTATCGCGAAAATCGATATAGTCTGGATTCTCCATCACCTCGTCTTTCAGGGTTTTGATGACGAGGGGTTTGCCTTTTCTGTCTTTTGCCAGGTAGGTGATACCAAAGCCACCTTGACCGAGTTGTCGTTCAATGACGTAGCGATGACCGTGTAATTGCTGTCCCTTAACCCAGACCATTGATGATTTTTGCGATAATCCTGTCTTGATTGTGCCACAATCGGTAGATGGCATCAGGGTGAAACGAGATTTAAGACAGAAGAGGGCGGGTTTAGTCCAGTTATCGGTTGAGGCTGAAACGTTATCGGTAAAACCCGCCCCTACAACCGGAATTATTGTCAGGTGTGGTATGTGTTGCTGGGTGAACCTGTTGTTATGTTGGCGTAGTCACAGGTGTGGGTTTTGGCTGTCGTGCAGTTTGGTTGCACAATTAACTAACGGCAAAATCGGTAAACTGCCGCATATAAGGACTATGAAATCCTAATACGATATCCTCCCGATTTACGCCTAATTCCATCAAGTCATCGGCTAGATGTGCCTCAGTATTATTAACCTGTATCCATACCTTACCATCCGGCTTAATATCGATATGTATTGAGCAACTGTGGATTCGTCTCTCGTTGTGCCAACCCACACTCACCACTTGGTAATGGTTGCGTTCAGTGTCAAAAATTGTCTGTACTTCAACCTGTACGTTTATCGGTTTATAGCTGCCATATTTGGTTAAGACTTGCTGGACAGCTTGACGATATCGTTCTAGTTTATCCATTGCACAATTGTCTCCAAAACTGGGTTATAGACAATGATTTTAATTTGATTCGTTTGTACGACTAATGCTTCGGCTTCCGATAAAGGATTACGATTTCTCACCCGCCGCCATAAGTCTTCCCCCTGGATATATTCCATGGCAATACAGGGAAGTGATTGTTCATGGAAGACATTTTCAATCTGGACAATATGGGGGTGTCTACATACAGCTAATCGGGTAGCTTCCCTCTCAAAATCTCGCTCGTATTTATCGCGAAAATCGATAAAATCGGGATTTGTCATCACCTCGTCTTTCAGGGTTTTGATGACGAGGGGGTTGCCTTTTCTGTCTTTTGCCAGGTAGGTGATACCAAAGCCACCTTGACCGAGTTGTCGTTCAATGACGTAGCGATGACCGTGTAATTTCTGTCCCTTAACCCAGACCATTGATGATTTTTGCGATAATCCTGTCTTGATTGTGCCACAATCGGTGGATGGCATCAGGGTGAAACGAGATTGAAGACAGAAGAGGGCGGGTTTAGTCCAGTTATCGGTTGAGGCTGAAACGTTATCGGTAAAACCCGCCCCTACAACTGGAATTAAGGACTATAGCGTTTCTCATAAGATGAGGTGCAGGGGTGAGGGCGCAAGGATGGTGCCCCTACATTCGCTCCCACATTTGGGTGTACCTCACGCACTTGGGAACTGCTATATTAAGGGCTATGAAATCTTAAATCGTTCGTTCCTGCTCTTTTTATTCACTCAACGGCAAGTATTCAATTCTGTCTTGATATTCCCCAACAAAGGAAGCTTCAGCAATGAAAATTAGCTCGGTAAGGGTTTCACCAATATTCTGAGATAGATCGATAACAAAGATGCCCGGTATGTGATGTCCTTCGGCAAGATGATCTGCTAAGTGTTTGGGCATAGATTTCCGATTATTGGTCACTAAGATAAAATTATTCGTCTCACACCAGATTAAAATTTCAGGATCGAGAGTTCCTTTTGCCGGAGCATCTGGATCTCCAATTCTTCTAACAATAAGATAAGGAGCTTTACGCATCAGTTGAGTTCGGTACAACGAGGCAATATGCTCATCCAACAAATATTGAATCATTATAAACGGTTCACAGATTCAGAATATTTTTGCTGAACTTCTGCCTCTGCTTTCAATTGGCGAAATCTCTGTCGTGCCGGAGAAGGATTCTGTTTTTGCTCGTCTCGCTGTTGACGGCAAAACGCTAACCAATCTGCCAAGTAAGCACTCACTTCTTCGGTGTTGTGTAGATAGTAAAGAATCGTCGCATAAACCTGTTCTAGGGTAATGGTTTCAAATTGTTGGGCGATTTCTTCAGGGGTTTTAGCTCGGTAAATATACTCGTAAAGAACGCTTTCAATCCCGATGCGACTGTCCTGAATGCGGATATCATCAGGAGCAAGAAAGTTGAAGTAGTCTCGAATTTGCATAGCCAGTTGCTTTTACTATTACGGGGAATTATTTTCTGGGAAATTATTCAGTCAGATACTCCCCGTCCAATTTTACCTCATTTGTGGTTGAACAGCACACTCTAAAATTGTTGCCTGTTACCTATTGCCTGTTGACTTTCCAACGCCGGGGAGAGGGGATCAAGATAAGATATAGCCAGCTACATTTTTTATTATTAATTCTTCCGGTTTCCCTTCTCCCATGTCAGGGAAAGCACGCAATATTTTAGCTAACCGGATGAGTTGGGTTACTCTCCGAGAAGGCTCCGCCTACGTTCCTCAACCCAACTACTTGCGTTGACATTCACCCGTTTGAGTTCCCTCTCCTTGGCAAGGGGAGGGTTAGGGAGGGGTCAGATCAAGGGAACGTGTTTCTGGCTGAATCTGTTGTGATGTTGGCGTCATTTCAGGTGTAGGTTCTGGCGGTGGTGCTGATGGAGGCTTGAGGGCTAAAAACCCAGCAATCATACTCAAAACCCCAGCAATTGTGCCAATAATCGTTAACCACATCATCAAATCCCAATTGCGCCAAGGTTGGGGAATTTGAGCCGCAACCCCCAATAAATCTAACCATTCCTGCATCGTTTGAGGGCGTTCTTCGGGAGCTAACGCCATCCCTCGGAGAATCGCCTGATTCGTGCGATCGCTCATTTGGGGATTATTTAGCCCTTGCCAAACTGCGATCGCGGACACTGGGCGGTTTTTCTCCGGTTAATAATTGATACAATGTTGCGGCTAAGGAATACACATCAGTATAAGCGCCGCGTTCGGCATCAACATGATATAACTCTAGGGGTGTAAATCCATCGGCGGTTGTTGGATTAATCGTCGTCAACGGGTTATCAAATCCCACGGCTAACCCAAAATCAATTAACACCGCTTCCCGCTTCCCCTGACGCATGATAATATTGTCAGGTCTAACATCCCGATGCACCAAGTTATTCTCATGCACCACCATCAAAGCTGAACCAATCTGGCGAATATAGTGTAAGGCTTCTTTTTCTGTCCAAACTCGGTTAGAACTGGCTAAATCTTGCCCCTGAATATACTCCATGACAAGACAAACTTGATCACCCTGTTTAAACGAATCCTTAACCCGGACAATATGAGGGTGTTTGCACTGCGCCAACTTCACCGCCTCTTGCCACAACTTATCCTGAAGTCGATTAAGTTCTGCTGGAGTAAGCTGATTGAGTAACGTATCACTCAGGGTTTTCACCACACAGCGTTGGGACGTGCGATCGCGTGCTAAGTAGGTTATCCCAAACCGTCCTGATCCTAACTCTTTCTCAATCGTATATTTGCCACGTTGCAACTGCTGTCCCGCCGACCAAGCCATTGCCGATTATCTCAAATACTGCCTTGATTGTGGCTTGACACTCCCACGGCTCAAAGCGCGTGGGATTCTGTATTCAACGTCAAAACTTGCTCTACCAGGCTTGCGCCAAGT
>NZ_JBKHUP010000060.1:0-51513 GCF_046565525.1 Coleofasciculus sp.
CTTAAGTTAGGAGCGAGAATCACAGTCAGTGTGAGAAGAATTGTTATTGCCATATCCAGTTCTTGTCCCTATCAAGAGATTTTAGCGATCGCGCACTCAAGAATTCAAGCAATTCCCAATACGAGTTAAGTTTTTAGCTCTCGAAGATAACAATCATAGTTGTGAAAATGACTGAAGCTATTTTCAGTCTATTTTGTTATATAAATTTGCCAATGCTAACGCTCATTTTATCGAATGCGTCGGGTAAGAGTTAGCAATTTCAGGTTAATTTTGTTGAAGAATCTGGAATTTTTCTATTCTGCGCATGAAAACTTCTACTTTTCCCCTTCAAATTAGCTTCTCAAATTAGTTTGTGAGAAATGCGGGAAGGAGAGTTTCCCTAGAAGTAAGCCCTCCCTTTAAGTTCAGGGCTTAAGTCAGTGTCATTCGACTTAAGAGAACAAGCTGCTGCTGTTGGAGCGATCGCACTCCATCTAATCCTAATGCTACATCCCTTAAAATCTCTGCCACGGTGCGCTGTTGGCTGCTGTTCTCGTCACACGCCTGTAGGAAAGCAAACTCGGCATCTGATAAATTGATAATCTGATAGTCGTAGTTAAATAGACATTGACTGGGCCACCCTTCCATACAGGGATTACGTTCTGGGATTGCGGCGAATAACTCCTCATCCTGTGACCAATCGACCTTCGGTAGAGGCGGGCGTCCCAGGAAAAACTCGTAATGGGACAGATCTGGATCTAACAATTCAATTAAACGATACTGTTCGCGATCGCTCAACCCACTCGCCCGTTCCATTAACCCTGGATTTTTCCCCAATAGACGATCCAATTGCCAATATCCGGGATTAGAAAAGCCCATAAACTCTAACCCCGACGCATCAATCAACTCAAATAGAGTGTCAATGGTGTAGTCAATCTCTTGGGGATGCACATACATGTCCGCGAAATTAGCATCCCGTTGGTTTTCCAATGACCAGCGTTCTTTTTCTCGCTTGACAATTCTATTATTTTCTGGTAGTGAATCAAACACCTGACGTCCGACTTGCACACCATCTTGGTAATCCCCACGCTGCTCCCCTTGCAGGAGTGCGATCGCCTGTTGCATTAGCCGAACTTCCCAGCGACCTAATTCAGCATAGACAAAAATATGCATCAAGCCCCCTGGTGCTAACTTGGGTGCTAATGCCTGAATACCCTGAATCGGATCAGGCAAATGATGCAATACGCCCACACAGTTAATTAAATCAAATTCTCCCGCCAATGTGGGGGCATCATAGAGACTCAAGTGATGAAACTCAACCCTATTCGCCCCAGATCGATGACAGCGTTCCTGCGCCACCTGCAAAGCCCCAGCACTCAAATCGATACCCACAACTGAGGCGTGGGGATTGAGATGAACCAAATATTCGGTACCTACCCCTGTACCACAGCCAGCATCCAAAATCCGAATATCCTGCCTTGACGGTTTTTGACCCGTGCAGAAATTATAGGCGGCTAACCAATTCCAGCGCCAGTTATACCCAGGTGGCGGTTCGTCCAACAAGGGTTCTGGGGGAAAGGGGTAAGCGTCATACAACCGGGCTACAGCAATGCTGGTGTTGTCCTTTGTCATTGGTCATTTGTCCTTTGTCATTGGTCATTTGTTCTTTGTTATTCATCATTTGTGATAACGGATATGACAGATGGTTGACCGGGGAACAGGGAATATGAGAACCATCAACCCGAACTAATGTAACAAAACTTATGCTTTTTCTCAGCGATCGGGTTCACTCCACTATGATGACTCTGTTATTACACGGTAAAATTTTGGCATGTATTCTATACACTTCTTAATAAAGCCGTTAAGAAGATCAGAAACGTTTTAATCTAGATGCTGACTAGGTTGAGCTAGGTCATTGGTTGATTTAGGGCAAGGTGACAGAGAATATCCCAGCTCATGAGCAATTGGGTCTGGGAAAAATCTTAATGTGCTGAGCCTCATGTAAACGAAAGCGATCTACATGAATCCCCTGGTCAGGCTTAACACAGTCAGTAGCAATTGTCGATGGGAGCGGAAAGAAAATAAATGAGTGTTAAGGCAAGTGGTGGAAGCTCAGTTGCGCGTCCGCAACTTTATCAAACCGTACCGATTAGCAACATTATCCAAGCCGAACAGCAAGATCGGTTCTTGGGCAAAGGAGAGCTGAGTGAGCTGTCCGAATACTTCAAATCCGGTAACAGACGGATAGATATTGCCAGTCTGATTACCCAAAACTCAGACTTGATTGTATCCCGTGCGGCTAACCGGATTTTTGTCGGCGGTTCCCCGATGGCGTATTTAGAGAAGCCACGGGAAGAACCCGCACCAGAAATGGCAATGGCAGCAATGGCAGCCAGTGCGATGGGTACAGGCGATGTCAGACGCACGATGGAATTGGGAACCGCGACGTATGTCGAAAGTGGCGGGGGTTTCTTTGAAGGATTCCGGAACATCTTTAGCGCCTCAAGTGGGGGTCCTGCCCCATCGGGATTTCGACCGATAAACGTCGCCCGTTACGGTCCAAGCAATATGCAGAAATCCCTGCGGGACTTGTCTTGGATGCTGCGCTACCTCACCTACTCAATCGTTGCAGGTGACCCCAACATTATTATCGTCAACGTCCGAGGATTACGAGAAATTATCGAAAATGCCTGCTCTGGAGATGCCACATTGCTGGCACTTCAAGAAATGCGGGCAGCATCTCTGGGATACTTTAAGCGCGATGCGGAAGCGGCTCAACTGGTTAGTCAGTACTTTGAGATTCTGATTAACGAATTCAAAGCCCCGAATCCAGCCGATAAAGTACGACAGCGTCCTTCGCCAGATCAGCAAGGGTTACAACTGCCCCAAAGCTACTTTAATGCAGCAGAACGGCGTCCGAAGTTCGTGATGAAGACAGGACTATCGGCGTTAGAAAAGAACGAAGTGGTCAAGGCGGCGTATCGGCAAATCTTTGAGCGTGACATTAGCCGCGCCTACAGCCAATCCATCTCGTACCTGGAATCTCAGGTGAAAAACGGTGACCTCTCCATGAAGGAGTTTGTGCGTCGCCTAGGTAAATCGCCCCTATACCGCAAACAATTTTACGAACCCTTTATCAACAGTCGCGCTTTAGAACTGGCATTCCGTCATTTCCTGGGTCGCGGTCCGTCGTCTCGCGAAGAAGTTCAGACCTACTTCTCGATTGTGTCCAATGGCGGTTTAGCGGCGCTGGTGGACGCCTTGGTCGATTCTCAGGAATACTCCGATTACTTTGGCGAAGAAACCGTTCCCTACCTGCGGGGATTGGGACAGGAGGCTCAGGAATGCCGCAACTGGGGAATGCAGCAAGACTTGCTCAAATACAGCGCCCCCTTCCGCAAGGTGCCCCAATTTATCACCACCTTTGCCAAGTATGAGCAGCCGTTACCGGATCAACACCCCTACGGTGCAGGTAATGACCCCTTAGAGATTCAGTTTGGAGCAATTTTCCCCAAAGAAACTCGCGATCCCAATACGCAACCGGCTGGTTTTGGTAAGGATACTAAGCGCATCCTGATCCATCGCGGACCTGCTACTAATAACCAAAACAGTAATCCTCGGGCAAGGGGTGAGTTTCCAGGTTCTCTGGGGGCTAAAGTCTTCCGCTTAGACCAGATTCCTATCACTAAGGCGGCTAGTGTCACATTTGCCGAAAGCTCGACCCAAAAGGTAATTAGCGCCTGCTATCGCCAAGTCTTTGGGCGGGATGTCTATGATGGTCAACGCCAGAAAGTGGCGGAGATTAATCTGGAAAATGGCGAGATTACTATCCGGGAATTTATCCGCATCTTGGCGAAATCTGATGTCTTCCGCAAGATGTACTGGACATCCCTGTATGTGATGAAGGCTGTGGAATATATCCACCGTCGTCTGCTGGGACGCCCCACTTACGGGCGAGTGGAGACGAACAAATACTTTGATATTTGTGCCAAAAAAGGCTTCTACGCCCTGGTTGATACCCTGATTGACAGCAAAGAATACGAGGAAGCCTTTGGGGAAGATACGGTTCCCTACGAGCGCTATCTGACACCTGGGGGTCTACAATTGCGCTCGACTCGACCGGGTGCGATTCGTGAGGATGTGGGTACCAAGCCAGAAGTACCGGCAACTCCCACCTATGTGGCGATGGGAGAGGTGACCGAAACGCGGACTGATCCGGATATTCAATTCCGGATTAATCAAGGCGTGAGTACGAAGCGCCAGCAGACTAAGATCTTTAAGCTGACGGATCTCAATAATAAGCCAGGGGTGAAGGTTCTGATTCGTGCAGCGTATCGACAAATCTTTGAGCGCGATGTTGAACCTTATGTGGTCAAAGGTCAGTTTTCTAGCCTGGAAAGCAAGCTGGGGAACGGTGAAATTAACCTCAAGGAGTTTATTGAAGGTTTAGGTTGCTCTGAACTCTACATCAAAGAGTTTTACACGCCCTATCCCAACACCAAGGTAATTGAGTTGGGAACGAAGCATTTCTTGGGTCGGGCACCGGAGAATCAAAAGGAAATCCAAAAGTACAACCAGATTCTGGCGTCCCAGGGTATCCGAGGCTTTATCGGTGCCATGGTAAACAGCATGGAGTATGTTCAAGTCTTTGGTGAAGATACGGTTCCTTATCGTCGCTTCCCCACTTTACCGGCGGCGAACTTCCCCAATACGGAGAAACTCTATAACAAGCTGACCAAGCAGAATAATCAACTGGTTGTTCCTAGCTTTGAGCCAGTCAGTTCGCAAGTGGATGGGGCAAAACTGCCCCTGACGGGTAAAGCGATCGCGGATATGGCAGCGACGGCTAAGCCTGATTTTGTGGAACTCAGTCGTTCTGTACCAAAGGACGATAATCCGTCGGTTCAAGCCGCCATCGGAATTGCCAATCGTAAACCGGCACGGATTTTCCGCCTGAACCCCGGAAATCCGGGCGAAACGGCTCAGGTGATTGAGGCAATTTACGCTCAGGTGATGGATATTTGGACGGGTGAAATTCCCCCATCCTATCGACAGCCTGACTTAGAGCGTCAACTAAGCCAGGGTGACATTTCTGTGCGCGAATTTGTCAAGGGGTTGGCGTGTAGTGAAAGCTATCGTCAGCGCTTCTACTCGCCCTATCCTAGTGCTAAAGTCATCGAGTTGTTGTTCCGTCACCTACTGGGACGGACTCCTGCGACTCAAACGGAGATTCAGGACTACACCAAATTGATGGCTGAGCAAGGACTTAATGCGGCGGTGGTTGCCATGGTTGACAGTTCAGAGTATGCTCGTTTCTTTGGGGAGTATGTAGTTCCCTATCCTCGCGTTCCTTCGTTGCCTGCTGGCAATTACTTAGGGAGCATTAAATCTATCTCTGAGTAGGGATTAGGGCAGGGGCGCAGGAGGGCGGATGTGCTCCATCTGCATTCTTAGGGGCGACGCATTCGCGCCCAGATATATCGGTTTTCTACCAAAATCTCAACGCGAATGCTTCGCCCAATCCCCCCTCCCAAACCCCTAAATCTGAGGACAAATGTTACAAAATGTTGCGAACATAGGAAAAATGTGAACAATCTATCGCAGAATATTTGCGGAAGAGAGCTGTATCACTGACCTAATGTATCGCTAGCTACTCTCACCAATCTTGAAACGACTTAATCGATCGATGTCAAGATTGAGCAGAGTCAGCCGTCCGAGCTGGAGAGCCTAGCCCATTGGGAAGCGTTTCAGCGTTTCAACAGTTACAATAAGCCAGTTTAAGCACACCTGGTTACATTCTTGGAGGAGGAATCCTGTAAATGAGTATTGTCACGAAGTCAATCGTGAATGCCGATGCCGAGGCTCGTTACCTAAGCCCTGGTGAGTTAGACCGGATCAAGTCGTTTGTTATGTCTGCTGAGCGTCGCCTACGGGTTGCTCAAGCGTTGACAGACTCTCGTGAGCGCATCGTTAAGCAAGCGGGAGACCAGTTATTCCAGAAGCGTCCTGATGTTGTTTCTCCCGGTGGTAATGCCTACGGTGAAGAAATGACAGCAACTTGCTTGCGTGACTTGGACTACTATCTGCGCCTGATCACCTATGGTGTTGTCGCTGGCGATGTTACCCCAATTGAAGAAATTGGCTTAGTCGGCGTGCGCGAAATGTACAAGTCTTTAGGAACTCCCGTTGACGCTGTTGTCGAAGGCGTTCGTGCCATGAAAAACGCTGCTACCGGTATGATGACTGGGGAAGATGCGGCTGAAGCTGGCTCCTACTTCGACTATGTAATCGGAGCAATGCAGTAGACCCTATCCTACTGGGAAAGACGTAGCATGACGCTTCCACACCGGGAAGGTGCGCGTCTGTCTTAAGGATTTGAGAGACTAGGTGAAATAAGGAAAATAGAATCGATGCAAGACGCAATTACCTCTGTTATCAACTCTTCCGACGTTCAAGGAAAATACCTGGACGCCTCTGCGATGGACAAGCTCAAGGGCTATTTCGCCACGGGTGAATTGCGGGTGCGTGCGGCAACCACAATTAGTGCTAACGCAGCAACTATCGTTAAAGAAGCTGTTGCCAAGTCTTTGCTCTACTCGGATATCACTCGTCCGGGTGGCAATATGTACACCACTCGCCGCTATGCTGCTTGTATCCGGGACTTGGACTACTATCTGCGCTACTCCACCTATGCCATGTTGGCGGGTGATCCCTCCATCCTGGATGAGCGGGTACTGAATGGACTCAAGGAAACCTATAACTCTTTAGGTGTTCCCGTTGGTGCAACTGTACAAGCCATCCAAGCCATGAAAGAAGTTACCGCCAGTCTGGTTGGTGCTGATGCTGGTAAGGAAATGGGTGTTTACTTCGACTACATTTGCTCTGGCTTGAGCTAAAGACTTCTGGAACGTTCCGTTGTGAACCTGTAGTCGGTCATTTTTTCAAGGTTTGGGAAGTCAATTGTGAGTGCTAGCTTGTTGAAGGCAAGTCTGACTTTTTGGTTAAGCAGATGAGTTTTGACAATCTGGTATTGACAGTTGAGTCCCAAACCTGATTTAAATTTAAAGTTTTTGAGTTTTAATTAGGAGAACTTCAATCATGCGAATGTTTCAGGTGACCGCTTGTGTCCCTAGCCAAACCCGAACCCGAACCCAACGGGAGTTGCAAAACACCTATTTCACCAAGTTAGTTCCCTACGACAACTGGTTTCGGGAACAACAGCGGATCATGAAAATGGGCGGCAAAATTATCAAGGTAAAGCTAGCCACTGGCAAACCCGGTACGAATACGGGGTTGCTTTAAAAAATAGCTTCTACGGCAAAGGTGGAGGGGTCATGATGACCCCTTTTTGATTGAAGATTGTCGAAGGTATAGCAAAAGGCAGAAGGTTTATTCCTGCTACGTGGTTGTTTCAAGGTATTCTCCTCACAGAAGCTGGGTGTAAGTGTCTGTTTGCGTTACCCTTATTTAGAGTAATCATTGACGATTAGTGACTCTACGCAATCTGATTTCATGGATTCATCCTTCGGCTAAGGACTGGGCAATCGATGCCCGTCTGTTGCGCTGGTTAACCTTTCTGTGGCTATTTGTGGGCTTAGCGGTGCTGTTCTCCGCATCTTATCCCAGTGCTGATGCTGAGTTTGGGGATGGTTTATACTACTTCAAACGACAGCTCATCTGGATTACCCTAGGCATGATCGCTTTTAATTTTTTTGTGCGATCGCCTTTACGGTATATCCTGAAAATTGCCCATTGGATAATGCTGGTGTTATTGGGGTTGATCTTGATCATCCTGATTCCCGGTGTCGGGACGACAGTTAATGGCGCAACCCGTTGGCTATCCCTCGGTCCTGTTCCCCTACAACCCTCGGAATTAATTAAACCGTTTCTGATCCTCCAGAGTGCTTGCATCTTTGGGCAATGGCAACAGATTTCCCTGCGAGTACGCCTGTTCTGGCTAGGGATGTTTGCCCTGGTGCTGTTGGGAATTTTGCTCCAGCCAAATCTGAGTACAACGGCGCTATGCGGTATGACTTTATGGTTGATAGCACTCGCGGCGGGGTTGCCATTTTCCCACTTAGGAGGTACGGCGTTGGGGGGCGTACTACTAGCAACAATTAGTATCAGCATCAAGGAATATCAGCGGCGTCGGGTGATGTCGTTTCTCAATCCCTGGGCTGATCCGATGAATGACGGCTATCAATTGATTCAAAGTCTGCTGGCGGTGGGATCAGGGGGTACATGGGGTTCGGGGTTTGGTCTATCCCAACAAAAGCTATTTTATTTACCCATTCAATATACCGACTTTATTTTTGCCGTATTCGCCGAAGAATTTGGCTTTGTGGGCTCTACATTGTTACTGTTGCTGATCGTGGCTTATGCTACCCTGGCAACCATCGTGGCACTGAAAACCCGTCACCCCATACATCGATTGGTCGCGATCGGAGCGATGATTTTAATTGTCGGTCAATCGCTGTTGAATATTGGCGTCGCCACAGGTGTTCTCCCCACCACGGGTTTACCCTTCCCATTTTTTAGTTATGGGGGTAGTTCCATGATTGCCAATTTGTGTTCTGCTGGATTGTTGATTCGGGTAGCCAGAGAAAGTAGTGAGGCTCAAGTCGTCTCCTTACAAGCCCGTCGCCAATCACCACCTCAGCGGCGTAGGCGACAGAGAACGCAGTTACAGAGGATTAGGGATTAGCAGAGGGAGCTGGGGGAGCTGAGGGAGCTGAGGGAGCTGGGGGAGAATAAGTGACATTAAAACTTGCAGCGAACAGTATTGGGGCGGGTTTAGTCACATCTGGGTTAGGCAAGAAATGATAGTCGTGAAAAGAGCCCCTACACAGAACTCACCTTAACTGTTCCAAAACTGGCACAGTCTGATTGGAAGAAGGAGGGGGTAGGGTTTGAGGACTGGTTGCTGGATTTTCTAGAGTTGGTACGGTGACGGATGGTGGAGTATTTTCCTCGGTTGGCTTAGTAAAAATAAACTCCCTCTCGGTTTGTACAGGTGCAGGTTCCCGTGCGGCTGGCGGTAGTGGGTTTGGGGGAGTACTCATTGCTGGTGCAACGGGAGCCGCCGTATCGCTAGTTAGATAGATATGACCTAATTCTCGACCTTGATAGGCACGTCGAGTGAACCGCCAACCGGGATTGAGTTGAATTTTCAGGAAATTGCCATTACTTAACCCTTGGGTTCTGCCAATTTCCACCTTGGGGGCTTGACGATTCATCCGATTTGTACCAACGAGGACTAACTCGCCATTACGCTCGACAATTCTCAGCAAATAGTCTAATCCTAAATCTTGACCCTCCATGCGAATCGAATAGCCGTTACTATCGGTGCTACGTCCGCAAATGCCTGTAAAGTCAAAATTAAGAAGTAACGGATCAACGATCGCGGGATTACTTCCCTGTTCTTGCCAGCAAGCGCGTTGGTTTGAGCGCTGCTCGATAATCAGCAATTGATACTTATCATCCCCGAAAGGGGCAGCAACGGCAATAAAATTATCAGAATTTACTTCTTGACTATCAAATGTGCCTGCCTTTAGGGAATTTGAAGATCCGACGGTGAGTAGAAATGCCGTCGTTAGAACTCCAATGTTGAGCCATCGTAAAGGTTTCATAGTTAGCGTAGTAGCCGAAAATTTCTACATTCAAAAATAGACGTAGTGAATCGCTCGAAAGATTCCTAGTGCAGCATTTTTCCCCATACACAAAGGCTCCCTCGCGCCTCTGCTCCCCTAATCCTCTGGGATTGGGCGAAGCATTCGCGTTGAAACTTGGGTAGAAAACCGATAGATTTGGGCGCGAATGCTTCGCCCCTACGAATATATTTCCTCCTGCTCCTCTGCACTAGCTTCTTCCATTATCGGGTGAATTGGAATTCACTGACACAGGGTTGACGGTAAAGGTTAAGACTGTTTCATCGACACCTTTAAGCTTAAGAGAACGATACTTTGCGATCGCATCATCGTCTAACCAATCGGCAACTGACGCCGAAACCAGGATTGAATTTGGTTCAGCGGCTTCTTGTAGTCGTGCGGCGATATTCACCGAAGGACCGATCGCGGTATAGTCTGTTCGTTCATCTCCGCCAAACATACCCACTACAGCGGTTCCTTGATGAATACCACAGCGGAATCGTACAGGCGGGGGTCCCCCATTGCCCACCAGTCCTCTAGCTTGCCACTGTTGGTTTAGCTGATCCAGCGATCGCAGCATTTGTCGTGCCGCCGCAATTGCCCGTCGGGCTTGTTCGTGAGGACTCAATTCTTCGGGAGCGCCGAAAATTGCTAAAATGCCATCCCCCATAAACTTATCCACCGTACCCCCATTATCAAACACCGCACGAGTCATGGCTGCCAGATACTCATTAAGCAACTCCGCAATTCGGCGCGATCGCAAGGTATTCGACAACTCGGTAAAGCCAACAATATCACTAAACAAAGAGGTAACCAAGCGGGGTTCTGGATGTAAATCCAGTACCAATTCCCCCCGTGCTGCTTTTTGTACCATAGCTGGGGGTAAAAAGCGTTTCAGTACCGACTCGGTTAGATATCGATTTAACTCAATCACACGCTGTTCTTGTTCTTTTAGCGCTAACAAATTGCGGACTTCTGCCAATAATTCCCGGTCATTAAAGGGTTTTGAGAGATAGGCATCTGCACCCTTTTCCGTTCCCTCAATCCGACTGGCTTCATCGGCTTTTGCCGTTAGCAATATAATTGGTATTCCTTTAAATTCCTGTGAACCCCGAATTGTATGAATCAGATCCAGTCCTGACATCACTGGCATCATCAAATCAGTCACAATAAGTTGAGGATAGCACTTCTGCGTCATCTGCCATCCCTCCTCGCCATTCCTTGCTGTCCACACCTGATAGCCGGATTGCCTTAAGATACTCCCCACATAAGCCCGTAAGTCGGAATTATCATCGACCACCAAAATACGCGAGGAAGACGTTCTTCCAGGTAAAATAGATTTAATAATAGAAGGGGTTTCTCCAACTTGTTCCGCTTCCGGTTCTCCTTGCTCCTGTTGTTCCCCGAATGATTCCATTTCCAAGTCCGCCAGTTCCACAGAGGCGCGGCTTGGCTGGATTTCAGTGGCAACATTCACAATTTGCTCTAAGGGGAGGTGAGCCTTTCCTTGTGGCATAAGAATGGTAAATGTTGTGCCTTTTCCCTGTTCTGAGGAAACCTCAATTTGTCCCCCATGGAGTTCTACCAATTCTTTCACCAAAGCTAATCCTAAACCGCTACCTTCATAACTGCGGTTTACTGAGCCTTCTGCTTGTCGGAACCGTTCAAATAAATGAGGAAGTTGTTCTTTACTAATACCAATACCCGTGTCGGAAATTTTAAGACAAACTTTATTGTCCGTCGATTTTACAGTGATGGTAATACTTCCCCCAGCATTAGTAAACTTCATCGCATTTGACAGGAGATTATACAATACTTTGTCAAATTTTTCTACATCTAAATAAATCTCAGGACAATGGATGAGCTGGGTCAAGAGATTGATATTTTTTTTCTCGCAGTAAGGTCTAAAGGTTTCAACAATTTGATTAATAAATTCAATTAAATTACAGGGACGGAAGCTCGGTTGCATCCGTCCAGCATCTAATCGCTGTAAATCCAATAGCTGATTGACTAATCGCAACAGGCGGCGCGAATTCCGCAGAGCGATCACACTTTGTTCATAAGGTAATCCCTGATGTTGGTTAATTGCCGATTCCAGTGGTCCAATCATCAGGGTCAGGGGGGTGCGGAATTCGTGGGAAACATTTTGGAAAAATTCCGTTTTCTGGCGGTCTAATTCCATTAACCGCTCCGCTTGCTGTCGAGTTTTTTGATAAAGTCGCGATTGCTGAACCGCAATTGCGGCTTGGGATGCCACAGCTTGGGCAAGTTCAATTTCGGAGGGTAACCAGTGGCGTGGGGTATCCGTTTGCCGCAGGCTAATGCTACCAATAATTTTGCCATCAACTAATAAAGGCACCACCAACAGGGCACGGGCATTTTGGCGCAGGGGCAGGTCAGTTCCACTCATTTGGGAATTGGCTGCCAAATCATTGAGAACCACTGGGGCTTGAGTATCAAGAAGCTGCCGCAATACTGGATTGCCGACAATAGGAACGGCTGACGAGGGCAGTTGAGTTGAGGGGGCAAAAGAATGAGCTAGAGGGACTTGATTATTGTCTGGGGATTGATATTGATGATTAACCGACGTTCCCACCACTTTTGTAGATTTCCCATCATACAAGCCCACACACTGCACAAACTCATCGTCTTCACTCCACAAGGAAAGAACACAACCATCAACTTTGAGAGCAACGCCTAATTGTTGAGTAATCGCTGTGAAAATTTCTTGGGGGTCAAGCGTCGAACGGATAGCGCTGGTAATTGTATTGATTAACGTTTGCTGGGTAGCTAATGCATGTAGCTGTTCATAAGCCCGCGCCTGGGAAATTGCCATGGCGGCTTGGTCAGCCACCATCACGACAAGCTGAATTTCGTCATCTTGCCAGCTATAAGGTTCTACACATTGGTGTAAAGCCATGACCGCCACTAATTCCTGTTGACTGATCAAGGGAACGACTAAGCTAGAGCGAATATTAGCGTGTTTATAAGCCTGTATCCGTGCTTTGATCTCAGGGCTATCCTGATTAAATCGTTCATCAGTCAATACATCTTGAATAACGGTGACTTCATTGGTTTGCCAAACCGTCTGAGTTAAAAGTGGGGGTAGCGACGCCGTACCATCTGCATTTTCACCTGTGGTTTGTATGGTACAGGAGTTGGGTTGCACTTGTGCTAGGTTTAAGGGCGGATGGCTCGGTGATAAGGGTTGCCTGCCATTGTCTCTAAACCGTGAAGTGTCCCCACCTGAGTCGCTCAGTTGCCGTTGATACACGAACCATTCATCGACCAACTGCTCTTGCTGAAAGGGACGGAGGATGCATACATCAACCTCTAGCAAGTGACCTACAGTTTCGACAATCCGTTGCAGAACGTCCTTAAGCGGGGAACTACCACTTTTGTCATACTGGGCATTGCGAATGGTATTAGTCACCGTATTCAGGAGGGTTTCCCGACGCAACGCCCGACAGAGTTCGCTGGTGCGGGACTTGAGGACGTTATGAGTATCCATGGCTTGCCGCACGACTGACTTGAGTTCCTCGGCATTCCAGGGCTTAGTTACGTATTTAAAGACTTTACCCGCATTGATGGCTTCAACAAGGTCTTCAACATCGGTGTACCCCGTTAAGATAATCCGGATAATGTCTGGGTATTGAGCGGCGGTGATGCTGAGAAACTCAGTACCGCTCATTAATGGCATGCGCTGGTCGGAGATAATGACAGCAATGTCTCCTTCGGCTTCTAAAACTTCTAGTGCTGTAGGACCATTTTCTGCCCGCAAGACTTTATACTCGCGATGGAATGTTCGATACAGCAAGTCCAGGTTGTCGGGTTCGTCATCGACAACCAGAAGTTTAGGCTTACTTGTGGATTGAGATCTCATGCACCGCTCTCCTGCTGCCAGAGCTTTTGCGAATAAAAACAGTTTGCACGCACGCTATAAGTTTTTACGGCTGGCAATGACTGGCTCGGTGAGAAATCTCTGACTCCAGGGAAGTGTGGTTCGATTATCACGACGGGCTAAAGGAAGCATGTTACTTGTCCTGCGGCTATTTGGCTGTTGTGACGGTAGTTAGTGGTACACCCCAATTGATTTTAATTTTTGTTTTCCCGTATGGTTGTATTCTGCCTCAAGATGCCTACTTGTCATGTTTTTGGTGACGTCTTGGTCTTGAGTTGAGCCTGAGAGTCGTGCGATCGCGCCTCACTCCTCCCATTATTTTTGGCGAATCATGAAAATTTAGGAGATCGAGCCTACCTTGAGGAGGCAAAGCGCTGCGCCTTGATCGGCTTATGATGGTGTCATGCCCCTGGGAAAGCGCTGAACAAAGCGAAGTGATTCGTCAATGCTCTACTTGTACAATACTATCGTTCTAGAAACGAAAGACGATGATTTGAGCTTAAGTGTTTATCCCACTGGAGTAGTGATGGCACTCTTTAGGTTTGTGTGATGATGAACCCCTGCTTTTCTTTCGTGACGCCCCACGAAGTTGCCTCTGAGGCTCAACAGACGCTGAGTGTTGATGCTTCCCGCTTGACAATTCGGAGGGCAAAAGACCAAGATCTGATTCCGCTCTCGGACATTCTCGCGGATAGCTTTCACTCTCAAAAGGGACTCTGGCGTTTGGTTTATCCAATTTGGCGATTAGGAATTTATGAAGATTTGCGTAATCGGCTACGTACCAATTCTCCCCATTATGCTTGTTTTGTTGCCCTCAACTCTGATACTTCTGTCGATGGTGCTGACGGGCTACTCGTCGGCACTGTCGAAATTGCCCTACGTTCCCCCCCATCCTGGCAACTTCAAGGTCACCACTATCCTTACATTTCTAATTTAGCGGTCAGAAAGTCCTGTCGGCGACAGGGTGTGGCTTTTCAATTACTGCTAGCCTGTGAGCGTCAGTCCTTAGCATGGGGTTTTCCCCATCTCTACCTTCATGTCCTCGATAGTAACGATAAAGCTCGGCAACTTTACCTAAAAATGGGCTATCAACTGCATCATCTGGAGCCGAGTTACAGTCTCTGGCGACGCTGTCCTCAACGTTTGTTATTACACAAGCGTTTAACCTAACTTGCCCTCCGTTCCCCACCCGTCTGGGTGGCGAAATTTCTCCTCCCTGCCTGCGGCAAGTTGCTTTCGTTGGGGAAACAATCCAATTATGCCGCCTTTGGGAATCAAGCGTCGTGAGCGGACTTCATCATTTCTTTAAAAAACATTCCCGCTTCTTCACAGAATCTTCATAAAATTTCTTAACAAATAGGCGTATTGTGTCTCAATTCAGGCATCTGTAGGGACTTTACCTGACCTATACCTGTAACCGTATGCCATAAAATAGAGTTATAAATTTGTCGAGAAGCAACAAATGACACCGATCTGAGTTGGTTTGAGAGGGGAATTAAACATAGATGGTCAACAAAACTGCTCTTCTTGGTTATTATCAAAGACTGATAACCTATTGAGTTGCCTAGTTGTGGGTTCAACCTGGGTGCATCTCTGCTCCCTTGAAATTAAGAAATACGAGTTGAAATGGAGAGCGAAAATAACCAGCGTTGCCAAACAGCTCTTTACGAAGAAGAGGAGGTGCTTGCTCGCCCCAATAGTTTCGCCAACGCTCAAGGCTCTAGTGGCATGAATAAAGAAAGCCCAAACTCCCAAGACTCACCTGAAGGGAGAATTCTTCAGCAGCTTCACGATCGACAGTTGCTGATCGTTAATCCTCGACGTCGGAATGGCTTAATTCTCTTCAAGCGCTATCATGCTGAATTTGCCGGTCCCGGTTCAGGAGTGGGAGGCTTGTTCGATCTTGATTGTCAACAGGTGCTACCTGTAGGAAATATTTCTTTACTCTCTCCCGAATCATCAGATGAGCGAAAGCGGGCGTATCTGATTCGACGACAGTGGGTTAGATTAACGATGCAAATTACTGATAACCCAGTTCCCCTGCAACGTGCCCAAAAGATGCTAGAGCAGTTTGAGGGCTTCTTTGATGCAGAAACAATTGCTAAATTACCCAATGAGGCTTTTGCTCTGTTGGTGGGAGTCTTGCCTCAGACAGTCATCAAAGTGCGTCACCCAGCCTAGTACAAAAAAATGTCAGAACCTTTGATTTGTGTCACCATCAAACTGTTCGCCGCGTATCAAGACGCCTACGGTGTCCCTGAACTTCAACGGGAATTCCCCGCCCAAACTCCTGTATCAGCCCTTCTGGATTGCCTGATCACTGAACATCCTGAACTGAAACCCTGGCGGGATCTGACTCGTTTTGGCATCAATCTCCAATTTGTTGAACCGGATACGATTTTGCAACAGGGAGATGAGATTGTATTGATTCCCCCTGTCAGTGGGGGTTAATCCCTGGGATGCAAGCAAAGGGATGGACAACAGGTTAATTAATTGACGTTTTCTGTAAAGATATAAAGAGCAATAACTGATATCAATGTCGTTATGCCAGAATCAAACAAATCTAACCCAGACGCTCAAGACGCTAAGTCTAAACCCCCTAAAGCGAAAAAAGAGAAACCGCCAGCACCTGAAGACAAACCCTTCTCGGAATTTATCGAACAAGAATACCTGCCCGCGTTAAAGACTGCCTTTGGCGAACAAGGTGTCGATGATGTAGAGGTGAATTTTGTCAAGGAAAAAATTCCGATTCCCGGTTTAAGTACCCAGCCAGACTGCTGGCAAGTCATTGGTCGCTTCGCCAACGGTCAGCGTCAATTTAACGTTTATTTCCCCGATGAGGATATAAAAAAGCAGAAAGCCTTCTCCTACGCGACCAAGGGAGCCAAACCCAGTACCCTTGAGTCATTTATGATTGACGAACGTAAGGTGTCTCTCGATCTGCTGGTGTTTTATACCATACAGCGATTGAATGCTCAGAAATGGTTGGCAAGAAATTAGCCACACTGATGGAGGGGTAAGAACTCGAAAGAGACTGGGTGTAGGGTGGGGGGAAAAAGTTAATTTATCCTCCTCATCTCCCCTGCTCCCCCGCTCCTGTTGAGCTATCAGGATTGTGGGTTATACTTAACTGAATGGGGTATGCTTGATAGTAAACTGTTGTGAAAACTCTAGACTTCAGGTGAAAATCTTTCAAAAGATGGAGTCCTGCCTGATAGTGTGAGGAATATTAGGGTGCACTGACTGCAATTTTGGAGATTAGCCAAAACGTTATTCATTTGGGTTTACCCTGCTCCGGCTTTCTGGCGTCGTGGTAGCCGTACTTGTGAAAAACGGCTGTAGCTGGCTAATCTAATGATGCTCATGACCTATAGTAGTGATCCGAACCTCTAGATTCCAGCAGCAAATTTTCCTATAAACCGCTGGCTTGAGTTAAGGGTTCTCACTAAAAGCACGCTTCTACCCCCTTTACTTTTGCTATGCTGACCCCGATTACCCACGAACAAGAACTAAAACACCAAAGCCTGCGATTGCTACGAGACTATCAGCAATCCAAATCGTCAGAGACTCGAAATCAGCTAGTGTCTCTCAATATTGGACTAGTTAGACGAGAAGCTCATTATTGGGTGAATCAATGCACCGAAAGCTACGAAGACTTACTACAGATTGGCTGTATTGGACTGATTCGAGCTATTGAGCGATTTTCTCCCACTAAGGGTAATGCCTTTAGCTCCTTTGCTATTCCCTACATTCGCGGTGAAATTCAGCACTATTTGCGCGATCGCGGCTGTTGTGTTCGTATCCCCCGACGCTGGCTGGCTCTACAACAGCAGTCTATCGCGATTATTCGCCAGTTACGAGAGAAATTAAATCGTCAACCGACTGATGCTGAAGTAGCCGCGGCTCTTGACATTCCCCTAGTTGAATGGCAAGAAATTAAGCTGGCGCATCAGAATCGAGAACCCTTGAGCCTAGATACACCTGTCGGTGATGAAGAAGACGGCACAACGAGTTTGGGTGATATAGTCCCCGATCCACGATATCGCAGTTTTCAACTGGCACAAGAAGACCAAATTCGCCTGCAACAAGCCCTGGTTCACCTGGAAAAACGGACTCGTGAGGTTTTAGAATTTGTCTTTTTACATGACTTGACTCAGAAAGAGGTGGCAGATCTGTTGGATATTAGCGTGGTAACAGTGTCTCGCCGCATGAAAAAAGGACTCGACACCATGAAAAATCTCATGAACGGTGGGGAACGGTAAGGGTCAAGGATAATGATGCGATCGCGAGTAGCTGTGGTGGCACAAACCCCCTAAAGCTTTCACTATAATAGTTAAGTAGAGAGAACAATTGAAATTTATTTCCAATTGGGGTGTTCTGTGTGGTGTCTTCTGGAAAAATATAGGGGGACTATATCATGCATAAAAAATTATTAGTTGGGTTGATCACAGTACTAGCCCTATCTATGGGAGGTTGTCAAGGTGAAGATAGTGTAGAAGTGGGCGACGTTCCAGCCGAGCCAACGCCAGGGGGATCACAAAGCCCCTCACCAAGTCCACCGGAGGCAGTTCCCTTTACAAATCCTAATGTAGACGCGCAGCAGATACCTCCAGCCGCATCAGAGTTGATTACAACTCTGCCACCCCAAGAGCAAGTGAGAAAAGTAGAAAAAGGACGGACTGATCCCTTTGAGACGCTTACCCTGCAACCGGACGTAACGGTATCACCTAACCCACAGGCAGAAGCGCGATCTAGACCTGTACCTGTCGTTCCTCAAGTCCCCTCGCCTCCTCAAGTTAGGAGAGGGACAAATGGTGGTGGTCGCCCAGGGGGTGGTAATCAAAGCAGAGGAAGGGGAACAAGTCCAAATAGACCCAATGTCATACCCAAACCCCCCACGCCACCCGGGAGAGCGAGTGCCAATGGGGATGGGGGAGCAAGTGCCAATGGGGATAATGGGAGGAAACCTGGTAGCCAAACAGCAAGTGGCTCTCCGATTCCTGAGCCACCTCCCTTCATTCCTGAACTACCCAAATTACCAGACCCTATACTGGCTAGGCAAGTGGAAGTTAAGGGTGTAGTCCAAGTAGGTAATGTGCCTCAAGCTATTGTCAAAGTTCCCAATGAACCGAGTCGTTACGTCAAAGAAGGACAAAGGATTTCCAACGGACAAGTCCTGGTTAAGCGGATTGAGGTGAATCGTGGTCCGACGCCAGTGGTTGTTCTGGAGCAATATGGTCAAGAAGTGGCTAGGCAAGTTGGTGAAGAACCTGCGGGAACTCCAGCACAAGCCGAATCCTCTACAGGTTCCTTGCCACCGCCACCTGCGTGATCGTTGGCATACCTGCGACAGAACAGACGCGCCATAGCGCGTCTGTTTGTGATCTGTCTGGGAATAGTATGGGGTTTGCATCTGTAATGGAGTACAAATTCATCACATACCCGATAAGGTTAATAGGGGAGAATGTCAACGATTGATTGAAACGTACAACCTGTGGCAAACGAATCACTACGATACTATGTATCTTGTTCGAGATTACCTTTAGCCGTTTATCGAGAGGTGGCTGCTCATTTACGACAAGTGGAAGGAGTAGACGTTGATCTAATATGCCAAAAGACCCAGAGGTTTGATTACAATCAAAGTCAAGTAGAGGGGTTGTGGATTCACCATGCTGATGATTCTGATGCGGTGAGTCGAGAACGAGTTAACCAAATTTTGACCCACTATAACCTACTCACAACTTAATGAAGAATCGTTAACCATTATGGACTATTGGGAATTTCTACTCCAAAAAGAGGGCGATCGCACTTGGCTACCCATTAAATCCCCCAAGCTAGACTTGGAGGTGGGTCGATACCGGGTGGTGGCTCATTCAAGTTGCGCCAATACAGACGTAGAAATTTGCGTGACTCATACCGATACCACTGAAACACCACCCAAGCGACGGTATCAAAAGCGATCGCGCCGTACCAACCCTGATGGGTTAATGGTGATTATTCCCTTTACCTATCTTAAGCCTGGTCTGTGGGAACTACGCTGCTGTGGTGATATTATGTCCGATTTTCTGGGCAATTCTTGGCAGGAAATGGTACAGTTATCAGTCGCACCCAAAGCGCGTGAGGTTTTAAACAAGGCAGAAGACAGAGACTTCAAAGAAGGATGCAAGGAAGAAGAAAATAATATCACTCGTGAAACGGTCAATAGTGAGTCCACGCATCCGGAGGAACTTCACCCACCATTGATGGCTTCCCTCCATAGCCAACAGACACAAGAGGTTCACCCCAAACAACAGGAATCCCCGATCGCAGATAATGGTTCATCAGACTCATCTCACCCTATCGCCCAACCCGCCCCATCCCCCTCGCCAACTGAGCTGCCTACCCTAGCTCAGATAGTAGCATTACCACAAACCTATACCCCCTCTCAAACCCCTGTCGCAGCGACAGAAACCTCTGACACACAGACAGATCACTCCGTTTCCCACTCAACGAATGGCAAAAATGGGGATGGGGAGGAAACAAAACCCTTAGAAACAAAAGCCACCTCTCCCCCCCCGGAAGCATTACCTGAGTTAGAGATTCCCGAAGCCGATATCCCCATTCAACCCTCTAACCCTTCCCCATCTCCTTTCTCCAATCCCATCTTGGATCAATCCCTGCAAGTGCTAGAGCAAGTGTTGCAACAGGTACTTGATCCTGTGATTAAAGAGTTTGAAGAATCTGAGTCTTCAGAATTACCCATTCCCATCACCACAGAATCTGAGTTTCCCTCACAGGAGGATACCCCCTGGCAAGGATTAATTTTAACCTTAGAGGAGGAAGCCTTCGTGTCACAACGGGGAGAATCCCTCACTGTCGCGGGACAGGTGGATCGGTTAAATGTGCATCAGTTAGACCCAAGGTCAACCGTCCAGAGTGAGACTTATCAGTTTCAGGGCATCCTACACTATGAATTACGTCATCCGCAAACCGGACAGGTTGTCGTAGATGTGCAAACACCCATCACCACACCAACCTTTCCTGTAGCATTTAGCCAGAGTTTAGACATTCCCTCAGACAGCAAAACCTGTTTATTACTAGGAAAAGTTAACCTGTACAGATCAACGGGGACAGCATTAGCCAGTCAACCGTTTACCGTGACAGTGGATTTAGATGAATTGTTAGTTGCTGTTCAATCGGGAAGTTGGATGAAATCTGAAGACACGACTCCTGTGGTTTCTATCCCAAACCCCAAGTCACAGTCAACTCCCCTGAATCAGACATTTCTTGAGCTAATCGATAATCCGCCAAGCCGTCAGCCTTTCATCTACAAACCCTCAGCCAATCAACCTTTACCCCCACAGCTTTACCAACCCCAATACCAGCCAGGGTTAACAAAATCCCTGGATCTGCCTACGTTTTCTCAGCCCAAACTAACAACAGCAAAAGCATCTGAATCCCTTGAGAAAATAGAACCAGAAACCGAGGCGCGATCGCAAGCCGTTGAACCCGCCGAAAAACAGACAACCGAAACAACGCCTTCAGCACTTGACGATACGACAGAAGACTTTGTCATAGACTCATCCGTCACTGAGTCTCCGATCCAGGAAACAACCGACGGGGAAACCAACAAGGATATTCCTATTCCTAGCAAGGCTTTCTCTGAAGCATCAGTGCAGACGGAAACTGTGATGGACTCCTCTGAACCCTCAAAACCCGAAACACAGCCCTTAGAGGACAATCCCGCCGCGTTAGCCGAAACATCTGAGGAGACTGCAATAGAGTCAACCGAGATATCCGATGTTTGGACATCAACACCCGATCCTGAACCCCCATCTTTCCAGAAAGAGGAGATATCGAATCCAGACCTATCCGAGTGGAAAACAGCCGCAATGTCAAGTGCTGCACCCATAAATCAAGATCCTCTCGCTGTCGATCATGCTTTTACCCAACTCAATCTGGATGACCGATTCTGGGGGCGTTTGAATGCTTTAATGACAGATACAGATTTGGCAGAATGGCTGAAAATCGAGTTACCTTCTAGCGAGAACCTCGTTGAGTTGGAAGGGGGACTCTCAGAGCCAGAAGTTGATCCATTATTTGCTCAACCCGAAGAAATCCCCCCATCCTCAGAGAAAGACACCCCTTTAAATGACTTTGATGAATCGATGTGGGATGAAGACACCGAGGAGGTAGGGAGTCTAAGTCATGAGAATATCCCAAAACTCGAACCCCCTGTCCAACCCGATCATCCTCCCTTGAATCGTGAGGAATTGCTGGAGCGAGAAATTGTGGTTGATGAGGATGAACCCCAGGCGAGTGAACCCTCAGAGTCTCAACCAATTGGTTCGAGAACCATTAAGACACAACGATCGCACCTGAGAACCGCTGACATGGCTCAACTTGACTTAGAAACACCATTACCCACACCAGAACTGTTTATCCCGACTCAGGAACTAGCGGCTGGGGAACCTGTACTGGTAAAGGTTAAAGTGACCGCTCATTCGGCTCGCTTGGGTGTTAAATTATGGGTTCAAGATCGTCAAAGTCGCTCCCTGCTCGATGGACCTCGTTGGTTAATGGATTTAAGCCCAAATAAAGCGGGAGAATTAGAAGCATTAACCCAGTTAGTTGTACCCTTTGGTACAGTAGAACTCCGGTTTGAAGCGATTACTGTAGATTTAGACAGTGAACGGGAAAGCCATAAAGTTACTGTTGATCGGGTTGTGGTTCCGCCGGACTTGTCAGATTTTTCAGACGATGAGTTATGAATTCAAAGGGAACGGGGAACAGTTTGACTCATGAAAATAATGCGACAAGACGTGATACAAGTAAGGATTTGTGGTGTTGAATCCTAAGATATCGTTCTGGCTAATACCGTCAGCCGCTTATCGACCATTTTTCCAAGAGATCATCAATTCTCTCTCCAAAGCCCATAATTCGCCCACGTTTGAACCTCACGTCACTATCTATTCGGGGGACTATACGGCTGATGAATCGGTTGATGAATTAATCGAAACAGCCGTAAAGAACGTTTCTGGGTTTATGCTAGATATCGAACAGCTTGGCTATACCGATTTATACACCAAGACATTATTTGTACAATTTAAACCATCGGCAATTCTGACTCAGGTTTCAGAAACGTTGCGCCATAACTCGGCTAAACCCTCTGATTATGTTCTCAGTCCCCATTTAAGTTTGCTTTACCAGCATCTTGATCAAGCCGTTAAAGAAAAATTAGCCACAGAGTTAGTGATTCCCTATTCTCTGTTCCCGGGCAAATGACGTAGCTTGCTTCTTTTCGGAAAGCGAGTATGACAAATGACAAATCCGGATGAGGCGATCGCACCTGCGAAACAAGAAAAGGAGAAACTGTTCGGTTGACGGACATGAGTAGCGACAAGCATCAGCAGGACGAGACTATGATATCAGGGAATTCTCAAGTATCAAGGAAACCTTCTACTGGGATAGAGACTGTGCAAGCTGAAGCCGACAACTTTTTTAACCAAGGATTGGCGTGGTTTCAGCAAAAGGACTATCGGCGTGCGATCGCGGCGTTTAACCAAGCCTTACGGATTAATCCTGATTTGGCGGAGGCTTATCGTTATCGCGCGATGAGTCATTATTGTCAGGGAGATGCTTTGGGGGCGATTGGAGACTTCGATGAGGTGCTACGGATTAATCCTAATTATGCTGAAGTTTACAGCGATCGCGGTTTGATTCTGGCTCAGCTTAATGATCGCTGGGGCGCGATGCAGGATTATAATCAAGCCTTGCAAATTGACGGGAATTATGCTAAGGGTTATCTAAATCGCAGTATGCTGCGGTTGACATTAGAAGACTATACTGGCGCGATCGCGGATTGTGATCAAGTGATTCGGATTAATCCCAATCTCGCTGAAGGGTATCTGAATCGAGGAATTGCCCGGTTTGAACTGCAAGAGTATGAAGACGCCATAGCCGATTGCGATCGCGCTTTAGGGATTAATCCGAATCTAGCGGCGGCTTATTTTAACCGGGGGATGAATCAAATCGCTTTGGGAGTGTATCAGGAGGCGATCGCGGATTTTAACCACGTCTTGGAATTGAATCCCAATGATGCTCAAGCTTATCTAAATCGCGGTTATGTGCGGTTGCAGTTGGGAGAAAATTGGTCAAGTATTGAGGATTTTGACCAAGCGATGCGCCTAGAACCCGTGGCGGCGAAGGCATTTTTCCAACAGATTG
This sequence comes from Coleofasciculus sp., assembly GCF_046565525.1. Taxonomy (NCBI): domain Bacteria; kingdom Bacillati; phylum Cyanobacteriota; class Cyanophyceae; order Coleofasciculales; family Coleofasciculaceae; genus Coleofasciculus; species Coleofasciculus sp. The sequence continues at coordinate 23,734 of NZ_JBKHUP010000060.1, forward strand.
CTAATACGTTAAACGAAGAACCAGACGCCGTTGAGGATGATGAATCAAAACTGATTCAAGGGTTGATGGTTCAAGGGAATTTACGCTATCAATTAGGCGATTATCAAGCCGCGCTGAATGCGTATAATCAGGTTTTAACTCTCGATCCTAATTATACAGAGGCGTATAACCAACGCAGTACCGTGCGTTCGGCGATGGGCGATTACCAAGGTGCGATCGCGGATTTAGAAACGGTTAAAACGCTCTCCCTGACAACTCCCTTATCCCTGGAAGTTGTATCCGTGGCGACAGATGAACTAACTCCTCAAGAATACCATGAGCGAGGTGTGGAAAAGTTGAATCAGGGAGACTTCCACGGCGCAATTGAAGCGTTTAATTACGTCTTGCAGGATAATCCAAATAATGCCACGGCGTTAACCTGTCGCGGATTTGCTTATCGTCGTCTGGGTGATAAACCACGGGCAATTGCAGATTTTCAGAAAGCCGCGAAGGTGTTTTATGAAAATGGGGATATGAAGTCATCTCAGGAAGTGATCAAGACACTGAAAAAATTGCGGCAATAATGATTAAACCCGCCCCGACACAATGATGGGTGAGACACCAATGATGAAGGGCGGGTTTTGCACAAAAGTTAGCGGTGTTAATTCAACGTTTATCCCTAAACCCGCCCCTACACGATGGCTATGGCGAGGAATTTAATGAACTGTAGGGGCGACCCGCTTGCATTAATGAACAACACGATTCCACTCAATTGGATTGGGTCGCCCTCAGCTTAATAGCGTAGCTGTAAACGATTTTGGCGGTAGGGGCGACCCGCTTGTATCAATGAACAACACGATTCCACTTAATTGAATCGGGTCGCCCTCAGCTTAATCATTTAGAAATGATCCTGGGCGCAAGCCTTGCGCCCCTACAGAATCGCTACGCTTATGGATTTAAACGCTGGACAAATACCTGATGCTCGGCTGTCTGTATTCCCTGCTGCAAGACGGCTAAAACCTCAGCTAAATTCCCCTCGCGCAACGCATTAACCGCTAGCCATAATCCCGGAAAAACACGAGATTTAATAATCCCAGTTTCATCGGGTTCTACGGAAACATATCGTCCTTCTTCTAAGCAAAACCAATCAATACGATTTTCGTAACTTTGCCACACAATATATTCTTGCACACCATTGCGACGATAGGCATTCAATTTATCGTTTAAATCATAAGAGGCACTGGAAGCCGCTACTTCCACAATTAACTCCGGTGCACCTTCAATATAATCATCCTCAGTAATCCGAGAATTCCCTCCTACTTCCGGTTCAATTCGCAGTAAAGCATCCGGTTGAGGTTCGTTATCGGCATCCAGACGGACTGTAGTATTATCAGCCAGATATGCACCCGGAGTTTCTGACTCGTACATTAACAACCAACCGATAATTTGAGCATGGGGTTTACCGTGACGGTTGGCGCGAACGGGTGAAGCCACGTAAACCACTCCTTCAATTAATTCGGCTTTTTTATTGTCTGGCATTTGCTGATAGCGACGCTCAAATTCGATGCGAGTGAGGCGATCGCCACTTTCTAGGGGAGGAGGAGAAATGGTGGGACTGATTGACATCTGGCACTCTCTAACTGTAATCGCTAATGATTACGTTCATTTTAGCGTTGAGTGATGACGGTTATAAATCATCTTTGGCATAAGAGTGAGGGGTGAGATGCCCAGGATTAAGGGCGGGTTTTGAACATAGGTTAGCGGTGTTGATTCAAGATTTATGCCTAAACCCGCCCCTACACGATGGTTATGGCGAGGAAAATTTATGATTTTGGCACGGGGTTTACCATTTGGATCAAGGTTATGGAGGAGATGCCCAGGATTAAGGGCGGGTTTTGAACAAAGGTTAGCGGTGTTGATTCAAGGTTTAACCCTAAACCCGCCCCTACACGATGGCGATGGTGATGAAAATTTATTATTTTAGCCCTGTTCCTTCATCACAACTTTACAAAACGAGTTAAACAATTTCCCGTTAGTTTAAATGATTTGTGAACAAAAATGACCCTGAAACCCTTATTCTCTCAGGATTGCCATTTCACAATTCATTTATACGCCTGATGAATTTTTAAGTTTCAATTATTTCAAGTTCCTGTAAAGTTTCAAAATACATCTTGACACCATCGGGGGGGGGTAATTCATGATTTATTTATTGAAGCAAATTAACTGCTCAAGCAAACGACATCATCTAATTAAACCATGCTGAAATCACTATCTCTCGTTACCGTTGGCGCTACAGTTATGGCACTGGGAGCGATTACTCAAGCCGAAGCCACTTCAATTGTTCAACCTCAATCGGCTTCAACAGATATGGGAGAAAACTTTCCTTTAGTTCATAGTATTGACCAATCTGGATTGTCCGTTGGGTATACCACTGGTGTGACCGACTTTGATACTTATTTGTCAGGAAATCCCACACACACTTCTGCACGAGGAACGGATTGGGTTTCTCTTGATCCCACTGGATCGGTGACATTCGATTTTGGCAATGTTCTCAACCTGGAAGGGATGGCGTTATGGAATTTTTCAGCAAATTCCTCTGCTGGCGTATCAGACTTCGAGTTATTGGCTTCTTCTACTGGAAATGCTGGCAGTTTCATGAGTTTAGGTTCTTTTAATGCTAATACACAGTCTCAACCCAGCTCTGCCCAGGTATTCAATTTTAATCCCACCGCCGCCCAATTTATCCAGATGGATATTCTGAGTAATCATGGTTTTTCTCGCACAGCAATTGGCGAAGTTGCGTTTAAGACGGCTGACGTTACGCCTGAACCTGTTCCTGAACCTATGACTATTTTCGGTGCTGCAACGGCTCTAGGCTTTGGTGCGTTATTCAATAGAAAGAATTCCAAAAAGCAGAAGAATAAAGACAATAATTAACTGAGGGCTGGTTGCTCAAGTTAACTGATAGAATTTCATCCAGAAACCGTAGGGGCGCACCGACGTGCGCCCTTTGCTAACGTGCGCCCTTTCCCAATGTGTGCCTGATTGAATCATCAAATCTATTCCCCAATTTTAGGTAGGGGTAGGGCGGGTTTTGCCGCAACGCTAGCGGTGTCGCATCCAAGGTTTATCCCTAAACCCGCCCCTACATTATGCCTACATGACGTTTCAGGAGGGTTGGCACTTGTAGGGGCACGGCATTGCCGTACCCTTGCTGTGAAATAAGATAGAGTACAGCCAAAGCTTGGAGTAGTAGATTGATCAGTGAAGGAGTATGTTTAATGACCGATAAGCCCACATCTTACGAACAGTTCACCCTGCCAATCGTACAGGAAATGTTCGAGTTAGTTTTAGATGAACGAACCAATTGGACAGCCAACATAGAACCCGTTGAACCCAGCCCTCGATTAGTTCAAGACTTGGAAGATAATGTCCTGCTCGCCTTAGCCACCAATACTGAAAAAGCTAGGTCAGAACTCATTATCACTCCCATCCTGAACGAATTGCGTCGGAGAAAAAATGTCGTCGTATTTTCGGGTAAAACCTTCAACGTCAACGAAGAACTGGGCTTAAAGGGACGCTGCGATTTTATTGTCACGGCATCGGAGGAATTCTATTACATCAAGGCTCCCGTTTTGACGATTGTCGAAGCCAAAAATGAGAGTATTGTGTCCGGGTTAGGGCAATGTCTTGCCACAATGATTGCCGCCCAGATATTCAACCAGAGTGACGTGGTTTATGGTGCAGTAACAACAGGCGATCGCTGGAAATTCTTGCAGATCAATGGCAAAGCCGTCAGTATTTCTCCCGTTGAGTATAACTTGGACAATTTGGGTAAAATCTTGGCAGTATTGGAGGCAGCAACACTTGACTGATACACTATTTACAATTACTTGACGCAAAACTATTACGCTATCGTTATAGTTACTATGATTGTTAGTACAACCCAAGCGGCTCAAATTTTAAATATCTCCACGGCTCGACTGCGAGTCCTGCTGCTCCAGGGCAGAGTGGAAGGAGCTTACAAGACCGGGAGGATGTGGTTAATGCCTCTGTTTAATGGCAAACCGTTGATTAAGCGCGGGAAAAGAGGTCCGGCTCCGCGTTGGCGCAATCCCCGAAAGCCAGCGAAAACAATCATTCACGTTAATTCACAAAGAATTCGCCAGAATCAAAAATACCAACAACGCCAGCCGGTGATTACGGTAAAAAAGTGGGGCGACCCCGCGTCGGGGATTGGGGCTCATGATCAGGGGACTCAAAAGGGCAAGACGAATGTCTATGGTCATGAGGTAGAAATACCGGGAGGATGCCGGGTTGTTTATCGTCCCGATAGTCCCAGATGTGGAGCTAAGGTGTGGATTGAAACCTTTGACAACGTCAGGGTGATTTCTTGGCAGGAGGAGGGTTCTTCCCAACCGATCGGCAAAACTTGATCGCGATCGCGCTCCGTATCAAATATGAATTAAACTAATGAACCGCAACCCGATGCCTTACTCCGAATTGAACCGGAAGTCGGAGGAAATTCTCGGATTACTGCGGATGATTATATTGAAGGCGCACCGGAGTTAATTGTAGAAGTAGCGGCTTCCAGTGCCTCTTATGATTTAAATGATAAACTGAATGCCTATCGTCGCAATGGTGTACAAGAGTATATTGTCTGGCAAAGTTATGAAAATCGTATTGATTGGTTTCGCTTAGAAGAGGGAAGATATGTTTCCTTAGAACCTGATGAAGTCGGGATTATTCGCTCTAATGTTTTTCCGGGATTATGGCTAGCAGTGAATGCGTTACGTGAGGGAAATTTAGCTGAAGTTTTGGCAGTGTTGCAGCAGGGAATACAGACAGCAGAACATCAGGAGTATGTCCAGCGTTTAAATCCGCAAGCATAGCGATTCTGTCGTGAAATACCCCGTAAAAAAGCCGTGAACACCGATCTAGCCATCGCCACCCGCTTCTTACAATAAGGTCAGTTAAACAAATTCTCTACGTTAACGACTGACTATGCAACCCAATAATCCCAATCTGTTTACCGAAAAAGCCTGGGAAGCCCTCGCCCATACCCCAGATCTCGTTAAAGCCGCCCAGCAACAACAAATTGAAAGCGAACATTTGATGAAAGCGCTGCTGGAACAAGAGGGGCTGGCGATCAGCATTCTCAATAAAGCCCAAATCCCCGTGCAGCGAATCCGGGAAGCCACAGATGCCTTTATCCAGCGTCAACCCAAGGTTTCTGGGAGTAGTTCCTCGATTTATATGGGGCGTAGCCTGGATACCTTGTTAGATCGGGCTGATGCTTACCGTAAAGAATTTAACGATGACTACATCTCCGTAGAGCATCTAATGTTAGCGTATGTCAAAGACGATCGCTTTGGCAAAAGCCTATTTCAGGAATTTAAACTAGACGAACAAAGGCTGAGAACGACGATTACCCAAATTCGGGGGAACCAAACTGTGAGTGATCAAAACCCAGAAGGCAAATACGAAGCCCTAGAGAAATATGGACGGGATTTAACCGAAGCCGCTAGAGACGGTAAACTTGACCCGGTGATTGGGCGAGATGATGAGATTCGCCGCACAATTCAAATTCTCTCCCGCCGCACCAAAAATAACCCCGTTTTGATTGGGGAACCCGGAGTGGGTAAAACTGCCATTGCAGAGGGATTAGCCCAGCGTATTGTCGCCGGAGATGTCCCCCAATCCCTGAAGGATCGCAAATTAATCGCCCTAGATATGGGGGCGTTAATCGCCGGGGCGAAGTTCCGAGGAGAATTTGAAGAACGCCTGAAAGCGGTTCTCAAAGAAGTTACCGACTCCAAGGGACAAATCATCATGTTTATTGATGAAATCCATACCGTTGTCGGTGCAGGGGCGACACAAGGATCGATGGATGCGGGGAATTTACTCAAACCCATGCTGGCTAGAGGGGAGTTGCGCTGTATTGGGGCGACAACCTTAGATGAGTATCGCAAATATTTAGAAAAAGATGCCGCATTAGAACGGCGTTTCCAACAAGTCTTCGTGGATCAACCCAGTGTCGTGGATACGATCTCCATTCTCAGAGGGTTAAAAGAACGCTACGAAGTTCACCACGGGGTTAAAATCTCCGATAGCGCCTTAGTTGCAGCCGCGACACTATCCACCCGTTATATTAGCGATCGCTTCCTCCCGGATAAAGCCATTGATTTAGTCGATGAAGCCGCCGCCCGCCTGAAAATGGAGATTACCTCCAAACCGGAAGAACTTGACGAAATCGATCGCAAAATCCTGCAACTAGAAATGGAGAAACTGTCCCTGCAAAAAGACAGTGATCCGGCTTCCATGGAACGCTTAGATCGCCTGGAACAAGAACTGGCAAACCTGAAAGAAGAACAACGCACCTTAAACGCCCAATGGCAATCTGAAAAAGACGTTCTGGATCGGATTCAAGGGATTAAAGAAGAAATTGACCGAGTGAACGTGGAAATCAGCCAAGCCGAACGGGAATACAACCTAAATCGGGCGGCTGAACTCAAATACGGGAAACTCGCCGAGTTACAGCGATCGCTGCAAGGGGCTGAACAACATCTGAACCAAACCCAAACCAGTGGTAAGTCCCTGTTACGGGAAGAAGTCACCGAGTCTGATATTGCTGAAATTATCTCCAAGTGGACAGGAATTCCGATCAGCAAGCTAGTCGAATCCGAGAAAGAGAAACTCCTGCAACTCGAAGAGGAACTCCATCAACGAGTCGTCGGACAAGAAGAAGCCGTTACCGCCGTAGCCGATGCAATTCAGCGATCGCGGGCGGGGTTAGCTGACCCCAATCGTCCCACCGCTAGCTTCATTTTCCTAGGTCCGACGGGTGTGGGTAAAACCGAATTAGCAAAAGCCCTCGCCGCCTATCTCTTCGACACCGAAGACGCCTTGGTGCGGATTGATATGTCCGAATACATGGAAAAACACGCCGTCTCTCGCCTGATTGGTGCGCCTCCAGGATATATTGGCTATGAAGAAGGGGGTCAGTTAACTGAATCAATTCGGCGACGCCCTTATGCGGTAATTCTGTTCGACGAAATCGAGAAGGCGCATAATGATGTATTTAACATCATGCTGCAAATCCTTGATGATGGTCGGGTCACCGATGCTCAAGGACATACGGTAGACTTCAAGAACACCGTAATTATCATGACCAGCAATATTGGATCGCAGTACATTCTCGACTTAGCGGGCGATGATACCCACTATGACGAAATGCGGGGGCGGGTGATGGATGCGATGCGGACTAGCTTCCGTCCGGAGTTCTTGAACCGGATTGACGAAGTGATTATCTTCCACGCCCTGCAAAAACACCAGTTACGCCATATCGTTTCCCTACAAACTCACCTACTGGAGAAACGCCTCGCCGAACGGCAAATGTCGCTGAAGCTATCGGAAGAGGCGATCGATTACTTAGCCGAAGTGGGGTATGATCCGGTGTACGGCGCACGTCCCCTGAAGCGGGCGATTCAACGGGAATTAGAAACCCAACTTGCCAAAGCCATCCTCCGGGGTCAGTTCAGCGACGGTGATACCATCTTTGTGGATGTGGAGAACGAACGGCTGACATTCAAGCGCTTACCTGCGGAGTTGTTGACGACGCAATCAAATTAATTCCTCGACAGCCAGGGAATCTAGGACAGGTTAATCCCCCACTTTAGGGGGATTGTGCCATTCTATGCAAAAATAAGTCCGGTAATTCTGTCGTTATCTCAATCTCAAGGAACTCGATTGTGAATCAATCCCCAAATGAAGGCACAAAAACCTTTTTGTATATTGTTGGCATTTCCCTGGGTGTGGGTCTTTTACTCGCCGCGTTTGTTTTGCTACTCACGGGAGTTGGTGTAATTAAGCAAATTCCCTCGGCTGTTGTCTGGGCGATCGTTCTTTTTTCCATTGGTATCGGTATCCTCAGCGGTATTAGTATCAGGCGGTAAATTTTGATGTTCTGAGTGGATTAGCTGATGTGCATTTAAATTGGGTATTCCCGGTTAAGAGTTTCCTGTTTCCCAACCTTAGCCATCATCTTTAATTTTGTCCGACTCCTTGATAGCTGTCGTCATAAAGGTTAGGACTTTCTTGATGGCTGAAATGACTATGTACCAATCATAAACTTTCTGCCTTCTGCCTTTGGCTCTATAAAGTTACTCATCTAGAATAAACCCTGACATCTTATGAGTCCACTTCCCCCATCGGATACCCTAATTTATGCTTATATTTTTTCCATTTCTGTAGCCGTTACGTTTGTGGTTTATATTTTGCGCGGTTTCGGAATCCTCAGCTTTATTCCCGGAGGTATTTTGTGGTTATTAATTTTACTGTCGATTGCTACAGGAGTTATTTACGGGGTACAGAAAACCAAGCGGTATTGAGATTGTAGAGACGTTAATTCCCCATACCTGATGCAGGGCGAAAAGACAAATGACCCCTTACATCATATTCAGCGGATCAACATCAATCGTCAAACTCACATCTGGCGGACAAATCCCCTGCAACGCCGCCACATCCGGTAATCCTACCGCCACCCCTGGGGGAAACTTGAGTAAAATCTGCCAGCGATAACGACGGGCGATTCGCATAATCCCCGCAGGCGCCGGTCCTAATATCTCATACCCGGAACCCGCCTGACTCAACCAATCCGCTAACGTCTCCGCCGCCTTCTCAACCACCATCTCCTCTAACCCACTCAACCGCAACAAAATCAAATGCCCATAGGGAGGATAATTCAACGATTCCCGTTGTACCAATTCCGCCTCGGTAAACACCTCATACCCATGAGTTTGCACCGCCTGAATCACCGGATGCTGAGGCGAATAAGTCTGGACAATCACCTGACCTGGTTCATCCCCCCGCCCCGCCCGCCCTGCGACTTGGGTTAAGGTTTGAAATGCCCGTTCTGCTGCCCGATAATCGGATAAGTGTAATAATCCATCAGCAGCAACGACCCCGACTAAAGTTACTCCCGCTAAATCTAACCCCTTGGTCAACATTTGCGTCCCGACTAATAAGTCCGCTTCCCCATTGGCAAAACGAGTTAACAAGGTTCGATGCGCCCCCTTGGTGCGGGTGGTATCACTATCAAAGCGAATCACCCGTAAATCGGGAAACGCCTTCGCCAACTCCTGTTCTACCCGTTGAGTACCACTACCAAAAAACTTGAGGTACGGTGAACCACATTCGGGACAATTACTAGGATGGGCGGTTGTATAGTTGCAATAGTGACACCGCAAGAGTTGATTCGCCCCTTCATAAGCATAATGATAGGACAGGGAAACATCACAGTCTGGGCATTCCATCACATAGCCGCAACTGCGACAGGAGACAAAGGTACTATGTCCACGACGGGGAATAAATAAAATCCCCTGTCGCTGCTTTTGTTGCAACTGCTGCAACCCGGCTTGGAGAGAACGGCTAAAAATTGAACGATTCCCCTGCTTTAACTCCTGTCTCATATCCACAATTTCCACGGGGGGTAAGGGGCGAGATTGGATGCGTTCAGGTAAGGAAAGGTAATAGGTTTTATGGTCGAGATTGGTGGGTTGACCCTTGACAGACACCCAGGTTTCTAATGAAGGAGTCGCTGAACCCAAAACTAGAGGACAATTTTCCAATTCCGCCCGCCACTGGGCGACGGTACGGGCATGATAGGTAGGAGAAAGACTGTCTTGCTTGAAACTGGAGTCGTGTTCTTCATCTAATATAATTAGACCCAATTTGGGTAAGGGGACAAAAACTGCCGATCGCGTCCCGATAACGACCTGGGGTTCTCCACTTAAGACTTGTCGCCAGGTATCATAACGTTCACCATCAGATAACCCACTGTGATACACATTCACTTTTTTGCCAAAGCGGGCGCGAAATCGGTCGGTAAGTTGAGGCGTTAGACCGATCTCTGGAACTAACACCAGGGCAGATTTTCCCGCCCTTAACAACGGCGCGATCGCTTGCAGATAAACCTCGGTTTTCCCGGAACCCGTTACCCCATGCAATAGCACTTGGTTATACTCATCTAAACCCTGAATCGTTTTTAATGCATGAGTTTGTGCCTCTGTCAACACTTTGGGGCGATCATCTGCCACATTCGGCTGATCTAGTGTCCGGAGAACTTCCCGGTGTTCAACCACAACATACCCTTTTTCTGCCAGTTTGTTGACAATAGAAGACGTGGCATGACAGACTTTCAACAACTCATTCAGCCACATATCCCCACCCCGACGCCGCAGTACATCTAGCACTTCCCGTTGTCGTTCGGTTAAATCGGCGTCAAAGCGATCTGCGACTAGGGTGACAGCTTTCTTTAGTTTGGGGCGTGAAGGTTGGGGCGGTTTCAAATAACTTTCCACCCAGCCTCGTTTGAGTAACTCCTTCACCCCGCGCCGCGCCCCTTTCACCTGGCGTTGTAGATACGCGACACTGTAATCCCCTTCCGGTTGGGCGTCTAGGAGTGTCAAAATCTGACGCGCTGTTCGACCGACAAACGTATCTGCACCATCAGGAACCGCCTCTCGATGCAAACGAACTCGCCGTTGCGATCGCATCAACAATCCCGGCGGTAACGCCCCCCGAACCACAGATATCAGAGGTGTGCAATAATACTGCGCCACTCGTTCCAATACTCGCCAATAGGAGTTCTCAAAAAACCCCGTACCGATCACATCCTCCACCTCCCGGATTTTCGCCAATGGCACATCCGCAGGGGGAGAAGCCAGTAAGCGAATCGCTATTGCACCCACCTGTTGGCTATTCAATGGAACTGTCAGAATATCCCCCGGTTTAACGGACACATCAGCTGGGATGCGGTACGTCAACAGTCCTTCGAGTCCCGGACAATCCACCAGCGTCTCCACCCAGCGATTCTGATCACCACCGGATTGATAGGTTGCTTTCGGTTCTGCCACAATTAAACTTGTCGGGGAATCAAACACAGCGATAACCTCTAAATTCTGCTCACAGCAACTGGGGGAACATCGATTCAGTCACCTCAGTTAGCGGTTTTCCTGTAGAGACGAGCCATGGCGCGTCTTTTTAAGTCCTCTGACTCATTAACTTCAAAGATAAACGCTAACATCAATAATTATTAAAACTTATCTCTTGCTCGGAACTCCTGTCCTTGTGTGGATAGGGTAAATCCAGAAATCCTCCCTAAACGCGACATCAGTAGAACTTGGCGGTTTTATCGGTAATCACCTGCCAAATTTTAGAGAACGTATATTGTATAGCAAAAGTTATCTGTAGGGGGACGGCAATGCCGTGTCCCTACTAAGTACCTGGACTTATATATGGCTTACGCCCGATTTAACTGTCAAATCTATTCCACCATTTTAGGTGTGCCACGTCACAAGGAAGATTAGAAGTTTTTCGCCGTGTGAGTAATCGAATCGAACTCAAATCGCTGCTGATAATCTGTTTCTCCATAAAGATTAAAGGTAATTGTCGGTTCCTCTCCCATCGCTTCTACATGGTGAATCGCATCCGGCATAAAGCTGATAATATCGCCAGGAACTAGAACCTGTTCACCTCCCTTTTCGATGCGATCGCGACCTTCTGAATCCCTAGTCCGTCGCCAAAATGTATTTTTTTCTTCACCACTGATCAATGCTACAACTCCCCAAGCGGCATGATTATGAATCGGAGAGACTCGTCCAGGTAACCAAACTACAGTCTGTACGGTTAAGGGGAATTTTGGCTCATCATAAAGCATCAGGACAGACCACCCTGTATCGGGATTGGGTTCGCGATATTCACCTTGTAGCCAATCGGAACTTGTCAGTAAACGGCGGACTAACGGGCGAATTTTTTCTAGGCGTTGGCGATCATCCTTGATAGTTTCCAGAATATCTTCTACATCGGTTAGAAAGCGATAAAGTCGATAGTACCCTGTAGATGTTTCACTCTCCTGAACCTTACAGCCTAGACAGTCTCCATTATCTGTTACTAACCAATCGCTACTTTCCATCATTTATTTTACAACTAGAGTATAATCAGCGGCAATTATGTTTTGTTCAGGTTTCACCATACTGTCAATTTTGACAAATTAATTCAGAGAAAACCTGAGTTTTTCCTGAGAAAATCGAGGTTTGTCCTGAACCTCCCCTAATCTAATAAGCCATCTTTGACCACAGTCTCAGCAAATCCCAAGCTGTTTCTAAGGATAACTTAAGCTTCTTAGGCTTAAGTATTACCTAAGCCCCGGCAAACTTCCGGGCGATGACGTAGCCATCCTTGTATCACAGAAGCCAGAAGAGAATGAAAGTTAACTACATTGCCACACTCACCATTGCCTCTATTCTAAGTCTGGGGTTAGCAACGGGCTGTGGGAACCCCTGTGCCGCCAAACCCAAGCCTGAAGGTGCGACTGAAACTCAAGCGAATCCTTGTGCGGGGAAAGAGAATCCTTGTGCGGGGAAAGAAAATCCTTGTGCGGGGAAAGAGAATCCTTGTGCGGGGAAAGAAAATCCCTGTGCGGGGAAAGAAAATCCCTGTGCGAGTAAGACGAATTAATCAGCCTGTAGATTGACAACTTCTGTTACAAAGGCGCGAAGAAAACCTTGCCTTACCATTAAATCACCATCTGTAGGAGCAATTCATGAATTGCCCCTATTTTTTTCGCGTGACTTCTACCGATACACGTCTGTGGATGCAATACCGACTTGTGAGTGTTCATACACATACCTTCGTTGTGTATGACTGAGTAGAGATAATTGGGATAAGAATTAAATCAAACATTGTTTTTGGTTGTTAAAGAAGACGGGCTAGCCGCTGTTACTTCATTCTCATACCAGAATTGATTATCTCCCTACTTACTGGAATAACGGTTGCTTTAGCAATTATTGCATCAGGTTGTGGTGCTGTTCCTGGAACCAGTGTCAAGCGGATACCTGCTGGCTATGTCGGACTCAAAGTCGAGCTTTATGGTGAAAATCGTGGAGTACAAAATGCGACGATTAGTACAGGTAAGGTTTGGTATAATGGCTACACTGAAGAAATTGTCGTTTTTCCAGACCACGTTCAGTATTATATCTTAACGGCTTCAACGGAAGAAGGCTCTCCAGTTGATGAAAGCATCAGCTTTGGTGTTGGTGGTACAACAGTTAATGCTGATGTCTCCCTGTCGTATTTTTTCAACACCCAGAAAATTAAAGACTTTTACGGGAAGTATCTGAAAGAGCCGGAACAGTTTAAAGCCACCTTAGTTCGCAGCGAAACCCGTAATTGCTTCAACGAGTCAGCCACTGGCTTGAAACCTGAAGAAATTGTGGGAAACAAGCAGGCACAATTACTCAAAGATGTCCAAACTTGTTTGAACAATAAATTTAGTCCGGTTGGTGTTACGTTTGATTCGATAGGTTTTGTCAGTAAGCCTCGATTTGATGAGTCCATTGAAGCCCAAATAACGGCTCGTTTCCAAGCTGAACAGCAAGCCGTAGCCGCCAAAGCACAACTTGAAGTTGCCGAAGCCGAATCCAAGCGAAAAATTGCCGAAGCGAGGGGAGAAGCCGAAGCCTCTCGGATTAAAGCCTCAACGGTTTCACCTTTAACGATTCGTTTGCGGGAGTTAGAATTGCAAGAGGAAATGATTAAGAAATGGGATGGAATTTTACCCACATATTTAGGTGGAACTGCACCATTTCCTTCCTTCGATCCGAATGCGGGTCATTCGCTACCGTCGGCTAGTACAGCGAATAAGTGATTCGTCCTTTGTCATACTCGCTCCCTTGAGAAGCAAGCTACGCCATTTGTCCTGTGAATGAAGTACAGTCTATCTAAGCAAGATCCCCGACTTCTTAAAGAAGTCGGGGATCTGTGTACCTCGCTTACTAGCAAAAGCGCTGTAATTGCGGTTAAGGGTAATCAAAAGAGACATCCCAACTCTGACGCGATCGCAAGCTTTACTACCCTTCGTCCAATCCCCTTGTAAGTGAATCGGTATTCTAGGACACTTGACTAACTTGCATAAGTAGGGAAGCGGTGAGAGATAAATAGGATATGCTACATAATTAAGAGCTGTAATCCTTCTAGAAAGCCAAACTGACGCAACGATCCTATTGATATTAGAACGAGATAGGCTTCGCTTCTAATTCAATACTACCGTTACAGTTTTGGCAACCACGGCATCAAATCACAAACACCGATAGTAAAACTAGGGAGTTACAGAAACTAATAGTTAGCAATTAAGTTTTTTATCCAACCGAATAAATATCAGTTGTAAGGGGAAATCATGAAAACTATGCATAGAGCGATCGCAACTTTAGGACTAGCCGCTATATTGGGAGCGCTTACTGTTGCTTGCGAAGGGGAGGATGGAGGATATTCTACATCTGAATCTCTTAGCAACCAGGCTCAAATTCAAGTCTCGCCAGAGGTAGTTCCTCCCCCAGAAACTAAATTAGCACCGCAAGCCGATACCCTTAATCCTCAAGTTCCCGAAGAATCTAACCGAGAAACCTACAGTTCTATCCCGGAAAATCCCTTTTTAAACGCTAGCAGTAATCCCCTCTCTACCTTCTCCATTGATGTCGATGCCGCCTCTTATAGTAACGTGCGGCGCTTTATCAATGAGGGTCAGCTTCCACCACCCGATGCGGTGCGGCTTGAAGAATTAATTAACTATTTTACTTACGATTATCCGCAACCGGAAGCCAATAAACCCTTTTCTATCACTACAGAAGTTGCCGAAGCACCTTGGAATCCGAAACACAAATTAGTTCACATTGGCTTGCAGGGGAAAAGCATTTCCACTGAAAATTTACCTGCCAGTAATCTGGTCTTTTTGTTAGATGTTTCCGGTTCCATGTCGGACGCCAATAAACTCCCCTTACTTAAAGAATCATTACGGTTACTCGTTGACCAATTGCGAGATGAAGATCAGGTTAGTATCGTTGTCTATGCGGGGGCGGCGGGGACAGTACTACCACCAACACCTGGAAACCAAAAAGACACCATACTAGCAGCTATTGATAAACTCGAAGCTGGGGGTTCAACGGCTGGAGGTGAGGGAATTAAGCTAGCGTATAAACTGGCTCAAGAGAATTTTATCGAATCGGGTAATAACCGTGTCATTCTCGCCACAGATGGGGATTTCAATGTCGGTATTTCTAGCGATGAAGAATTAGTCAGCCTGATTGAAGAGAAACGAGAGCAAGACATTTTCCTTACCGTGCTAGGATTTGGCACAGGCAATCTCCAAGATGCCAAGATGGAAAAAATTGCCAATAAAGGCAATGGCAATTATGCTTACATCGACAATATCCTGGAAGCGAATAAAGTCCTGGTTAATGAAGTCGGCGGAACCTTACTTACTATTGCCAAGGATGTGAAAATTCAGGTAGGATTTAACCCGGAAAAAGTCCAAGGGTATCGGCTGATTGGTTATGAAAATCGGCGGCTGCAAAACGAAGCGTTTCAGGATGATAAAAAAGACGCGGGTGAATTAGGCGCTGGTCATTCCGTTACCGCCCTCTATGAAATTATTCCCCTGGGAGTGAAGAGTGATGTGCCGTTATCGGATGTTGATCTCGTCACCTCTCAACAGAAAACCGATGAATCGATGTCGTTTTCGGGGAATGACTTAATGCAGGTGAAGTTACGGTATAAGCAGCCGGATCAGGATACATCTCAACTGATTATCTCACCCGTGTTGGATCAGGGATTAACCTTAGCACAAGCCTCGGATAACTTTAAATTCTCGGCATCTGTTGCTGAATTTGGTATGGTATTGAGAAAGTCTCAGTACAAAGGTAATGGAAATTTTGATCACGTTTTGCAGCTTGCTAGTCAATCTCAGGGAGCAGATTTAGATGGATACAGAGCTGAGTTTGTTCGGTTAGTGAAGCAGGCAAAATCGCTGTAGAGACAATCGGCTGAATGGGTGGGGTGGAGGAAACAAGTAAATGAGCCGCTAGCCTAAATCAAAAATTGGAATGCTTGTATGGGCGACCAGCTGCACAAACTAACAATTGGAATCCACTCAATAATATCGGGTCGCCCTCGACTCAAACGGACTGATTTTGCTAATATTTTAGCTCTAATTATAGCCATTTACCGTCTGATGAGGTAAATTGTAAGGGCGCAAGCCTTGCGCCCCTACACGAGAATTAAAGGTGATATACTTCCCTTCAAACTTCAATCTGACCCGACTTTTATCAAAACCTAAGAAAGAAATTGATTATGGCAATGAATTCTATTATTCAAAACTCCAATAACAATTTTCCAGAATTTTCCCAGCAAGGCTATCAGATTCAGCGGGAACTGGGACACAACCGTAGTAGTGGACGAGTAACGTATTTAGCCACTCATCACTCCACAGAACAACCTGTGGTGATTAAACAATTTCAATTTGCCAAAACGGGTGCGAATTGGTCAGATTTTGAGGCGCATGAACGGGAAATTACCCTGCTGCAACAATTGGATTGTCCCAGTATCCCTCAGTACCTGGATGCGTTTGAAACTCCTGATGGCTTTTGCTTAATTCAGGAATACAAGCAAGCCCCCTCTTTAGCCGTTCCCCAATCCTTTACCCCAGAGGACGTTAAACAAATTGCGATCGCACTCTTGGAGGTGTTGGTTTACCTACAACAGCAAGTTCCGCCGATTATCCATCGAGATATTAAGCCGGAAAATATTTTAGTCGAGCGTTCCCCCCAGATTAAAGTTTATTTAGTCGATTTTGGTTTAGCGCGTGCTTTTGGTGATGATTTGGCGGCGAGTAGTGTGGTGAAGGGGACGTTAGGATTTATGCCACCGGAACAGATGTTTAATCGTCAACTCACGGAAGCGTCTGATTTATATGGTTTAGGGGTAACGTTGATTTGTTTACTAACTCAGACGAAATCCGCTGATATTGGCAATTTAATGGATGAGGACTGTCGAATTAACTATAGATCTGTGGTATCGGGTTTGAATCCTCAGTTTATCACCTGGCTGGATAAAATGGTCGCCCCTAAATTGAGCGATCGCTTCCCTAATGCGGCGACGGCGCTGGCGGAATTGTTACCGATTGATGTGGTGAGGAATTCGCAAACTTCGGATCAGTTTCAGTTACTCCAGTCTGGAATTACGCCAATGTTGGTATTGAAACTGGGGGTATTGGCGGTGATCGGTACAGGTTTCGCGATCGCGTCTCGGATTACCAATCCTGTACCGTTGGGAAATTCTCAAGCCGCAGTACAGCAATTGCAGCAAACGGGTGCATGTGCTGGATGTAATTTGAGTGGCGCTGATTTGAGGAAAATGGATCTGAGAACAGTTGATTTGAGAGAGGCTAATCTGAGTGAAGCTAACCTCCAAGGGGCGAATTTGCAAAGTGCTAATTTAGAAAATGCCAATTTGACAGAGGCGAATTTGATTGATGCAGATCTTAGGGGCGCTTACTTACGAAATGCTGACTTAACGGCGGCAAACCTGACAGATACTCAGCTTGAGAGTACAGATCTCAGAGGTGCGATTATACCTGATGATTTTACACCATAGAATTGACATAACCTCACCCAACCAGTTTTCTGGGCGCAGGTTAGTAAAGGGCGCACGTCGGTGCGCCCCTACAATTCTAATCTATTATGACTACATTGCCAGACATCGAAAAAGATCAATTGTCTTTGTATTCGCTACGGGAGCATGAATATGAACAGATTTCACGTTCTGAACTCCTTTCAGGACTCGATATTGCTTTATTGACACAATGGCATCCACCCATCTATCCGGCACAATGAAAGCTAGAATCGCATTCAACAGCTAACTCGCCATGGAAATTACCCAATGTCTTCATACAGCCATTCTCGTCTCTAACCTGGAGGACGCCGAAAACTTTTATGGCAACATTTTAGGGTTATCGAAAGTCGAGCGATCGCTAAAATATGCAGGTGTCTGGTATCAGATTGGCGATGTTCAACTCCACCTCATCGTTGACACTACGCTTTCAACTCACCGGCAAAACCCGAAAAAATGGGGACGCAATCCTCACGTCGCCTTCTCGGTGGCTAGCTTAGATGACGCCAAAACGAACCTATTAGCAAATAACTGCCCGATCCAAATGAGCGCGTCTGGTCGTGCGGCTTTATTCACTCAAGACCCCGATGGTAACATTATTGAACTAAGTCAAGTAAAATGCGAATCTTCGCCTACCTCTACAGCGATCCCCTCTTAGAATCTCCTCCTGATCCAGTGATCTGGGGTTGGGAGGTGGATCACGTCTATCAAGATTTAGGTGGGCGTCAACAGTGGCGACAACTCATCGCTGATTGTCAAACTGAATCGGCTGATTATTTGCTGATCCGCCGTTTAGAGGAACTGGGCGATTCTATTACACAAGTGAGCGATCGCCTCACTCAAATCCAAGCCCTAGGTGTCATTGTCATAGCGACTGAACAATCCTACTCCTCCCATGACACCAACTCCCAAACAAACTTACTCAAACTTCTCAGTGAAGTCCAGCAAGAAGCCAGTTCTCGCCGCCTGCGTCAAGGACATGCCCGTAATCGTCTCAACGCCTTACCTCCACCGGGAAAAGCCCCCTACGGCTATCGACGGGGCAAAGACCGCTATATTTTGGATCGCAGTACCGCCCCTTTAGTCAAAGATTTTTTTGACCAATTTCTGCTGTACGGCTCATTACGCGGTGCGGTGCGGTATCTGGAAAAAAAGTATAGTAAAAAAATCTCAGTGGCAACAGGTAAACGTTGGCTAACCAGCCCCGTCTATCGGGGTGATCTCGCCTATCGCAACGGAGAAGTTCTCTGTGACACCCATAGCCCGATTCTCAACCGCGAAGAAGCCGCCCAAATTGACCGTCTGCTGCGTCGCAACCGTCGTCTCCCGTCTCGAACAGCCAGCGCCCCCCGTTCCTTAGCCGGTTTAGTCGTCTGTGGTGAGTGTCAATCTCAGATGAGTGTCACCAGCGTCACTCGCCCCCGCCAGAACTGGGAATATGTTTACCTGCGTCCGGTTAACTGTCCCAAGCGCCCTAAATGCCGTGGGATTCCCTATCAACAGGTTTTAGTAACCACAATTCAAACTATTTGTCAAGAGTTACCTCGTGCCGTAGCCGGGATGAACCTGCCCAACTTGGATGATGTCAAAAAATCTCTAATCAGCCAGATTACTGAGCAAAAAGCGGTATTAGACCAGCTTAACCACTTAACCGCAACCGGTATCCTGGATACCGAAACCGCCCAGATCCGCGCCTATAAACTCCGCACGGAACAGTCTCAACTCCTTTCCCAGCTTGCCTCCCTGCCCCCTGTGAATTTAGGCGCGATCGCACAAACCGTATCCATTCCCCAATTCTGGTCAGATTTATCGGAATCTGAGCGCCGATTTTATTTTCGAGAATTTATTCGGCAAGTCGAACTCATTCGTCAGGGTAAAGAGTGGCGGCTTCAACTTATTTTTATCTTCTAGTTGACAAAGATTAAATTATATGAGAGATGCGTCAAAAATACGATATAGTATCTAACTTGGGTGCGTATCATTACTAAGGGGAGTTATCCTGATTACTCTATTCATAGGGGGTAAATCAAGGATAATCCCATCACGACCAGGTGCAACTGCCTCAAATCACTGATGAATTAGGACGTTAGCGAGAGGCTAAGACCTGGGAATTTTTATGGATGCTGCTGAATTGCTAAAGGGTTATGCTGCCGGAGAGCGAGATTTTGAGGGAGTTGAACTCCGGGGAGCCTATCTGACTGAAGCAATTCTCAATGGAGCGAATCTGAGACACAGCGACTTGAGCGGTGCTAATCTCAGTGGCGCTAGTTTGAAAGGAGCGAACCTGAGCGAAGCCAATCTGAGTCAAGCCAACTTAAGCGTCGCTAATTTAAGCAAAGCTGAACTGAACGATGCCAATTTAACAGCGGCTGAGTTAGTCAGAGCCACGTTGATTGAATGCAACTTAAAACGGGCTAATTTGACGGGAGCGCACCTGCGGGAAGCAAGCTTGATGTTTGCCAATCTTGCCCAAGCCTGTCTTTATCAAGCCGATTTACACGGCGCGATGCTGCACCAAGCTATTTTACATTGGGCAAGCTTAAAGAATGCAGATTTAATTGGGGCAATCTTGCAAGGGGCGGATATGAGGGGCGCTGATCTCAGTCAAGCCTGTTTGATTCGCGCTGATGTATCCAAGGCAATTTTGATGGTTGCTGATCTACGGGGGGCAATTGTCATGGGAGCTAACTTTAAAGCTGCCATACTCACAGGCGCTGTTTTGCCAGATGGCAAAATGCATCAGTAGAGACAAGGAATGCCTGGGAGCTGTAGGGTGGGCATCGCCCACCAGCATGCCAGTCATAAGCATTGAACTTAAGTGCTAAACAGGATCTGTCCATTCTGAATCGCGACTAACTGCATTTTCAACGGTCCTGCTGTAGAGGTTTGGTCTTGGGCAATAGCTCTCACCGCCAGAGGTTGCTCAGATTCCCCCAACTGTTCAATAAAGCGAATCAGGGTAGAAGGATCACCATCTGCAACTTGAATCGGACCGAGGACTCCAGCCCGACGGGCGCGAAACTGAGAGGCGGCGAGTAATTGGTCAATGCGCTGTTGCACCGCTTTATTCGTCAGGGTTGAAGCATCGACAGAAATTGCGGCTAACACCTCCCCTGGTTCAAACACCACTTGATTGAGCGCTGCATCAGCAAAGGCTTGAATGGGTTTTTCCCCAACCACATAGTTTCCAGCGGAGAGAATTCGCACCACATAGTCTTCACCATCTTGAATTTGCTCGATTAACTGTTCAGCTTGGGCTTGAGTAATTTGAATCAGGGGTTCGTTTGGTTCCTCAGATCCCGGCAAAATAATGTCAGTGGCGGTTCGATTGGCTTCCCGCAGGAGTTGATCAACCGCCTCAGATGCGGCTGAGGGTTCAACAATACGCACCACGCCAAATGCCAGCACTTGACCACGCAAAATTGCCACATTGCCCTGACGTAGGGCTTGATAGTTCTGATAATACTGCTCCAGAATATCAACTCGCCCTTCTAAAAACGCCAGTTGTTGTTCTTGATCTTGTAGTTGTTGGTTGCGTTGGGCGATGAGGAGTTCCCGTTGGGCAAGTTCCTGTTCCAGTTGAGCCAAGCGAACTTCCCGTTGTGCGATCGCCTCTTGGAGTTCGGCTTGCAGTTCTTGAAGACGGGCTTCCCGTTGTGCGATCGCCTCTTGGAGACGAGCTTGTCGTTCAGCAATGGTTTCAATAACTTTATCTTTTTGGGCGAGTTCCTTCTCTTTTTCTGTCAGTTGTTGATTTCTCTGCTGGAGTTGCTGGTTTTTTAGCGTCAGTTGTTGATTTCTCTGCTGGAGTTGCTGGTTTTTTAGCGCCAGTTGCTGGCTAGTTTCCTCCAGTTCCTGATCCCGTTGAGCCACTAACTCTTTAAGCTGACTAATTTCTGCATTAAGTTGATTTCGTTGCTCAATTAACTGCTGACGTTCAGCCAAGAGCGACTGAATTTCTGAACGTAGATTATTTGCCTGTTTCGAGATATCTCGCAGTTGAGCTTGAGCCTGCTGAAAATTGCTGTTGAGTTCATTCAGACGCTGTTGCACTTTGGCTTGCTCGGCTCTGGTTTGAGCGAGTTCGTTCTCTACTTGCTGTTTCTGGGCATTTAGAGTTTCCACATCCCGACGCGCATGTCTAAGTTGTCGCAGGATGTTATCCAGTTGAAAGACCCCTTCCCGCAGGGATTCACTCAAACCGAATAGAATACCCAAAGTTGAGGCAGAAATCAAACATCCGGTCATAATCGTGACCACCGTCGCCGTTTTGCGAGGACGTAAGTTAAATAAACTCAGCCGCGCTTTGCCGACTTTCGTACCAATGCGATCGCCTAAGGTGGCGAGGACTCCTCCCAACAGTAATATTGCCACGATCAGGATGTAAGCGCTGGTCATCACGGTGCTACGTCTGTCCAGATACAGCCTATCTCATGGCTGAGGCGGATTATACTTTTTTTTTGGTTGATGGTTCATTGGGATTGGAGAAATTATTCCTCATCTCCCCTGCACCCCTGCACCCCTGCACCTCTGCACCTCTGCACCCCCGCCCCCCCGCATCTTTGCTCAGATTGTGCATAAGGTATTCTTCCTTTCGCGGATCGATAAGTACTGGCTCTCCCTGTTCTGGCTCAACCATGGGTTCGCCCCGTCTTAGCGCAACTTCCTTAACTTGACCCGTTGTATCAGAGAAAACAGCGTACTTATTATTTTTGCCGCCATTACATTGACCGCAAGCATATAAATAATTTTCCCAGACAAAAACGGCTTCAGGATATAGATCCTTGGGTTTAATATGCTCCACTTCATCAGCGACAGAATCTTCACAGTAACCACAGCGACGAGCGGCACAGCACATTTGGGTTAAAGTTTGACGCACTTTGCGAAAGGTAGGATTTGTTAGTTTGTTACGTCTGGCAAATGCTTTTTTTCCCCGATCAACTCTTTCGGCGTAATCTTTTAGACCGTTAATTTCATTTTGCCAGGTATTTAATTGATTTTGAGCATTTTTAGGTAAATTTCGATGGGGGAGCCGTATCATTCTTGACTTATACTATTTTGTTACACTTAGGATTAGAGCGCGGGTTTTATGGGCGCACGTCGGTGTGCCACGCCGATATAATGGGAAAATTTTCTCATAATCTGTTCCGCATTTAAACCTTAATATCAATAATGGCGAAATCATTGTATGTAGTGCGAGCATCTTGCTCGCTGCTAATACCCAATTTAAATGAATGAAAGCTTCTCAATTAAATTTCAGGGATATTGTTTAATCCCATGAGCATCTCATTAGCCGACTTTATGGGGTGAAGTTGGCATCATTACCCGCAGTTTTTCTTGCTCATTTCGCTCATCTTCACTCAGTTCTTCGTGTAGTTCTTTCCGATTCAATTCAGCTAACCGTTGTAACCGCTTTTTTGATTCGTCTGATCGGGTCACATCTGCACCAAATGCTTCTGTCCCATAAGCATCTAAGACATTACCATAAAGTAAGCGATCTAAATCTTTCCCCCTTACCATACCCCCTGATTCATTACTACCTGGTTTAGGTAAACGCCAGACTGTTCCCACGGTTGCGGCTTGGCAAATTAGAGGACTATGGGTTGTGACAATAAATTGAAGATTGGGAAAATGTTCTCGAAACCAAATCCCGATTCGCCGTTGCCAGGTAGGATGAAGGTGAGCATCAATTTCATCGATGAGGACAACACCAGGAGGAATAATTTTTGTTTTGTCATTGGGATCAAAAATAGATTTATAGCCATAAACTCTAGTAAGTTGGCGAATCAGTTCAAAGGTTAGGCTTAAAATTGAGCGATACCCATCACTCAGTTCCTCAACTGGCAATCGACAACCATTGCCATCAACAAATTCAACACCTTTAGAGGAAACCTGTTCCAGACGCGCTTGATGCGGCAGAAATTCACTTTGATTGACAAACTCTTTCACTGAATCAATCAGGTTTCCTTCTGGATCACCTTCGAGTTTCTTGAATTGTAACTCTTGCAGCCACTGTAAACATTCAGTTAGAGCCACATCTTCACCAAACAACGATAAGTGTGCTGCTAATTTAGGATTAGAGTAGAAAAGCTTATCATAATCTTTATCCCCACCCCTGAAGCGTCGAAAGGGCCCAAACCCAGCCGAAAACCAGCAAGCTCTTTTTCCCCATAAACCTCGTCTAGGATTATACCCGTCTACTTCTGGAGCGTCTATTTTGACATCATTTTTGCTCTTGATAAATTGAAGCAAAACAGGAAAACCGTGGAATCCAATCGATTTATACCCTCCAGGTATTTTGTCAAAACGGCTATCATACAATAAATGGACATAAATTTCTCCAGGATTTTCATTGTCTCCATAGTCTTCATTTTTGTTTAACCACTCATTCCAATTTAGCCGAAGCGCAATAGCATTACTTGGACCAAACAAAGCTAATGCAATAGCACGTAAGAAAGTTGACTTACCTGAACCATTGTCGCCAATAACTACATGCCACCCCGCACAATGTTCTAAACTTATCTTCCAATATAAATTTTTAATTGAGCGGATATTAATCATTCCAATTTCATTAATATACATAATCCCTTCATTTAATTTATTGTCGGATAGGTATCCTTCCCACCGAAGCCAATGGTGCAAGAACTGAGATCTACAGTAGCTTATGCGATCGCGCCTTTCCACCAATCCCCCGAAACCCTCTGCGTACCTCTGCGCTTCCCTCTGCGTACCTCTGCGTTAATCCGGTAATGAATCCAGCAACACAGATATCCCTCGCACACCCACCACCGCCACCAAACTTCCCATCACCACCAGGCTTAAAAGTCGTAAACTAACTTGTAGCGATCGCAGTCGTTGTTCCAACTCGCTGTCATAGTGTTGGGCTAAGGTTTCCAGCGTCTGATCTAAGGTTCCGCTTTCTTCCCCGGTGCTAATCATCTGTAGCGCTGTAGGGGGTAATTTACCCTGGAGACTCTGACTCAAAGGTTGACCCATGCGGACGCGCCGCGTAGCCCAGGAGAGTTTGGCTTTCATTACCGTATCTGGGATATGCTCTCGCAGTAAATCCAAGGCGGTGAGGAGAGATACCCCACAACTTAACGGTAATCGTAACTTAGCTAGATAGAGGAGCGATCGCGCCTGCACAATTTTGCCGAAAATAGGTAGCCGCCTCACCAGTTGCAGCCACAAGGGACTAGAAAAGCGAGATACCAGGACGATCATCACCCATAATAGCAGCGCGATCGCTAACCCTCTTAACCAGAATTCTGGTTTAATAATTCCGGTTGGATTGGGGTTAAAAATAGCCGCCGTTAACACCAAAAATCCCCAAATTGTCGCCATAGCTGAACGTTTTACCGACCCATATAATCCTTCTTGTCTCCCTTGCGTTTCAGCGTCTTGGGCGAGCATTTGACAGGTTTGGGGGAGAGAACCGCTATATTCAGCTAAACGGATTAAGCTAATCGTCCAACGGTTAAAATAACCGCGTTCACAGGTTAAGGCGGTGGCGAAATCTTGACCCGAACCTACGGCGAGACTGACTTTTTGTAAATAGCGTTTAACCGCTGGGTTTAAATCATTTCCCACTATGGTTAAGCTTTGCTGTAGATTTATACCAGAATTGAGTAATTTAGCCAGTTGGTAGAAAAATTTAGCATTTTGGCGATTTTTCATTCGTTTTTTGTCCTTCGTTATTCTTCCTTGGTCATTTGTCCCTATCCAGATTTATTTCTCTCTTTATAATCTAGTCCGTGCAGGTAGACTTTTTTTGTGTAGCTGTGACTTCCAGGGAGCTATTGCTCATTTTCACAAATTACCATAATATTCGATAAATATTGGTCAGTCTTGCAGTGAACAAGTCGGAGTCCAGCCTGTTCTATTTCTTGCACCAGTTCAGAAATTTCAAACTTATGCTGTCTCCAAATCGTAATCTCTTCCCCTTCAGCCATTTCAATACTCCTATCCCCTCCCATTAACCGGAAATTTATCCGATAGTTCTGACGAAATTTAATCGTCGCCACAATACTATCGGTTTTATGCTCATACTTTCGCACCAGTTCACAATCTTCAGCTTGAATACCCATCGCAGTTTTCACCCAAGCATAGACTTGATCCACATGATACTTTAACCCCCCTCTGACTGTTCCATCCCATTGCGAGTTAGAACCAATTTCGTTGGTGAATACCAGGACATCATGCTTGCCCATGCTATCTCTAAAATTTTTCAGGACTTCCGTTCTATTGTAATGATTGCCCATAGTTACGCCTAAATGTAATATAATTTGGGCGGTGTCGTCAGTTTTTAGATTAATCTGATGGTTTGACAAGGTTTGGGACAATGAATTATTTTCTATATCAATCGTGTCGCCAATAAACTCAATGTTAGGAAACCATTTTTTAATATTTTGCTGGGATACCTTGAGTAAGTCTTCGCTAATGTCTAAGGCGATATATCGATTGATTCTGCCCAAGCGATTCAGCCGACGGATAAAATCTTTAACGGGATAGGAATTACCCGCGCCGACATCGATAAGATTAACGGTGTTGACGGCTTTAATTTTGCGGGTGATGACTTCAAAATTAGCTCTTAACAGGTCAATTTCCCGATTAGCGGGTCGATACCAGCGCGGACGCAAATAGTTGAGATAAAATTTATCCCAGATAGTTGCGCCTTGACCTTTGTAGGAATATTTTAAGCCTATTTCCCGTCGGGTGGCTAATGTTTGAATAATATCTAAGATTTCGGTGTCTGAGAAAATTGAGTAAAATTCAGCACTAGGCTGGGCTGTATGAAGGATAGGATTTTGCTGAGATTTAGACATTGATGTTTTTCTAATAATAGTTATTCAAACTCTATTTAGATAATAAGATAATAGGGCATGGCAATGTTCCCTACCCAAGAAACCCCCTTTTTGCCCCGGCGACTAGAAGTCGCAGCTACACAAACAAAGTCCGCCTGCGCGGACTGGATTATAAAGGGGGTGGCTAACCCGGATTTGGTATGATTTGGTAGGGGCACGATACTATCGTGACCTGATCGAGTTGTAGGTTGGGTTGACCTAGAAAACCCAACAAAATTAAGTGATAAAGCCCTTACTACTAATTCAATTGGGGGTTGGCGATGGGACGTTTATGGCGAAGACAGCGCAACTACAAACTAAATTCGCTGGTGAATTTCCTCTAGGAGTTGCTGTGCGGCGGCTTGCAGTTTACCACGATTATACGCTTGGAATGTTTCCAGGGCGGCGCGGGTGAGGATTTCCCCTTGGTTCAGGGGTTCCAAAATATGCGATGTTTCGTCTCTATATTCGGTGCATCCTGTCCATTTTATCGCGTCAATTCGTAAGTAAGCGCGGGCGATATCCAGGGTTTCTTCTGCACTATCAATCGTTTGTCCGAGTTGACGGAAGTGGGTTAAGCCGATGGCGTAGTTTGTTTGAAATTGGCTGATTTGTTCTGATAAGTTAGAATCGTCCGCCGGGAGTTGATGGAAGCGTTCAGCGTAGACGAGGGCGAGGGCGGTGTAATCATACCCCAGGTTCTTTTTGTAGTCGTTTTTGGTATTAATTTGTATGGCTTGGCGGATGTTTTCTTCCGCTTGGCTGAGGAGGGTGAGGGCTGCGGTTGTGTCAGGAGTATTTTGGGCGAGGAGGCGTTGGGTTTTGCCAATGTGTCTGTAACTTCTAGCTATGCGTTCATTGTGACCGATTTGCTGGTATAAATCACGGCTTTGGTTGTGATGTGCGATCGCGTCCTCATATTTGCCCCAATCCTGATATATTCTACCCAACTGATAGTAGGCTAAAGCGATTCTGCTTTGGTCATCTAGCTGCTGGCGAATCGCTAAATCCTTTTGTTCACACTCTATGGCTTTTTCATACTGTCCCCAGTCTCGATAGCAATCAGCTAGCCAGTACCACATATCAGCGATATCCTTATGTTTGTCTAATTGCTCCAAGAGTTCAATGCTTTGTTGGTGATGTGCGATCGCGTCATCATATTTGCCCCATTCCTGATAGATTCTACCCAATTGATAGTAGGCATTAGCGATATGGAGTTGGTCATCTAGCTGCTGGCAAATCGCTAAACACTTTTGTTGACACTCTATTGCTTTCTCATACTGTCCCCAGTTTCGATAGCAATCACCTAGCCAGTACCACTGATTAGCGACATTCTGCTGTTTGTCTAATTGCTCATAGAGTTCAATGCTTTGTTGGTAATGTGCGATCGCATCGTCATATTTGCCCCATTCCTGGTAGATTCTACCCAATTGATAGTAGGCATCAGCGATATTGA
>NZ_JBKHUP010000061.1:0-50509 GCF_046565525.1 Coleofasciculus sp.
CCCCCATTGCTTGTGGTGGGCGGCGTCAGTTTTGTAAAAGAGACGGGGCTGGGCGGGTGTGTGGGGGCGGTTTTAACTATTATCTTTTTTTCTTTTTTTCCCCCCCCCAGATGTCACTAAACCCGCCCCGACCGAGTTTTGAATCTTAAGTTTTGTAAAGTTTCCAGCCTCCTTCCATTCCCGTATATTGACGACTCAAATAGGAGTGCTAGTGGTCAATTTTATTGTGTTTTAGGGGTCAATTTCGGCTATTCTGATGTTTACGCCAAGATCTTGTACCATTAACCCCGATATCATCCTAGCGAGTGGAGATGCCAAGTTCATCGGAGCGAATGGTGATGAACTCCAGGCTGAAATCAAGGATAGTGAATTAGGCACCACGACGGGAATCGCTACGGGGACATTTCTGTTTGTCGGTGGGACTGGACGTTTCGATCAAGCACAAGGTAGCGCCGACTTTACGGTGACCCAGGATCTCAATTCAGGAACGTTTGACGTGGTGGCTCAAGGTCGCATCGATTATTAACGGTTCAGACTACCCATAAGTCTCTGTGACGTGGGGAAATGATATTGTAGAGACGTTGCCTGTAATGTCTCTACTCTCACAGGGGAAACTTATGCTGACTGAACTACAAACGCGCAAACTGACTAAATTTTTCAGTATGCACGATGCTAAATTTGATGGCGCTTTAGCTTATCAAGATTTTGAAAATATTATAAAAAAATTGGCGGCGTTAAGACACTGGGGTTCGCGCTCTCCTAGGTATCAGATTTTACTGAATAATTGTAATCGTAACTGGGAAGAATTGAAACGAGATGCCGATACAACCCACAACAAAAAAGTGAGCTTGGAAGAATGGTTGGTCTATTATGATATCATTTTGAGTGATGAGAAAAAATACCTGCACAATATCCATTTTTTCATGGAATTGGTTTTTGAGGTGTTTGATGGAGATGAGGATGGGAAAATGAGCCAAGCGGAGTGGGCAGGGCTTTTAAGTGTTTACAATGTGTCGCCTGTTTACGCTCCACGAGTATTTCCTAAATTAGATACCAATCAGGATGGTTTTTTAAGTAAAGAGGAAGTATTGCAACTGATTCGTGACTTTTTCTACAGCGACAATCCGGAAGCGCTAGCTAACGAAATGTTTGGACCTTATTGATTTAGAGGTGTGGGGGTGCAGGGAAGATAAGGGAGATAAGGGAATTATACTGTCTTCTTAGAGCGTCCGTCGAGTAACTCAATCTCCACCGAAGCCTTAACCCAAGTGCCAGATTTTCGCGCCAACAGAGGATCACGTCGTCCTCTGTTGTTGCTTTTGTTGCTGGTCATTAACAGTGATAAGTAAGCTGAAATCCAAATCCTAGTTTAAACTCCAGTATGAATCAGTTTTGAGATAAATCGCCGACTTCGGTAAACTTTATCATATTTACTGTTAAGGACTATGCAGACTAGCCAAAAACTTTCCCTTCCCACCATGGGCTGTGGAACTTGGGCGTGGGGAAACCGACTACTCTGGGGATACGATGAAAGCATGGACGATGAGTTGCAAGCTGTTTTTAATCTGTGTGTGAGCAACGGCGTCACCTTATTTGATACCGGTGATTCTTATGGAACAGGCAGACTGAATGGACGCAGTGAGCAACTTCTGGGACGATTCTCTAGCGACTATTTTGGTATAAACCAAGAGAACATTTGCATTGCCACCAAGCTAGCCGCCTATCCCTGGCGATTAACACGCGGCTCAATGGTATCCGCCTGTCAAGCCTCTGGGCGACGATTGGGGCGAAATGTTGATTTGGCACAGATGCATTGGTCTACTGCTAATTATGCACCGTGGCAAGAAGAACGGCTTTTGGATGGTTTGGCTGATCTCTACGAAAAGGGACTGGTTAAGGGAGTTGGACTGTCTAATTATGGACCCAAGCGACTCCAAGAAATTTATCCTAAGTTTAAAGAGCGAGGGGTTCCGATTGCTACGTTACAAGTCCAATATTCACTCTTGTCTACTTATCCTGTTACCGAATTGGGTATCAAAGAGGTTTGTGATCAATTGGGAATTCAACTGATTGCCTATAGTCCTCTTGCTTTAGGACTGTTGACGGGAAAATATTCTGAGAAAAGTCCATTCCCGAAAGGGTTACGCCGTTTGTTATTTAAGCAGCTATTACCCGGAATCCAGCCGCTTTTGGCATGTTTACGAGAAATAGCGTCCTCCAGAGAGAAAACCATGGCGCAAGTGGCGATTAATTGGTGTATTTGTAAAGGCACAATTCCGATCCCTGGCGCTAAAACGATGAAACAGGCACAGGAGAATATTGGTGCGCTGGGATGGCAGTTGAGTTTGGGCGAGATTACTGAATTGGATCAAGTGGCGGCAAGTTTAGATAAGGCGATGGTTCAAAATATCTTTCAAACCCGATAACTTCTATTGGTGATTGGGGAAGAGGGTAAATTTTGACCTGGGTATCAATTCGCGATCGCACCGACAACCATCCGTGTCAACTTAAGCCAAATCAGTTAGTGAGCAGGCTTCCAGGCACACTCTCGTTCCCAGGCTAAGCCTGGGAATGCCTCTGTTGAGGCTCCGCCTCCTTTGACAAGCGGCTGGAGGCGCTTAAGGAGCATTTCCAGCAATTAGGCTGGAAACGAGAATGGGTAAGGGTTGTGACTTAAGTTGACACCAAGGACTGACGACGTGCGCCCTGATTAAGGAATGTTATGGTATCATTTCCCTATACACTACTCGACTTCTAGAGTCAAACTTGGCATTAGCCGCTGTAAGTTTTTTAATGACTTACCTTGCCACGGAATATTCTGAGAGCCTTTCACAATCATTTTAATCGTCTTTTTCTGTCGAACTTTAATCGCAAATTTCGACAACATACTAATTCCCGAACTGTTGAGAAATTGCAGATCTCGTAAGTTTAGCGTCAGGATAGAGGGCTGACTGTCTATGGCTTGATCGAGTAAATCGATAATCGGCGCATATTCTTCAGAGCCACTTAGCCGCAGGGAACCTTTCCAATAAACGGTCGAATTTTCTGTATCATAAAACACACTATACGTGTCGCTTTTAACTTCCATTTTTCCCATCCTTGACAAAATTATGACTTTCTTAAAAACTTAGCAAATCAGTAAAATTAGTTATAGACTTTTCGGGAAATTAAAATTGACTTTCTGTTTGCCAATGGCTTCAAATAAATTATCGCAGATGTTAATGGCGTGATTCAAAACAACGAACCGTCAGCTCTAAAATATAGGGCATTTTAATCTTATTCTTTAACTTTTAACTTTTTAAATCGATCTTTATTTTCTCTATTATGGACAAAGGAATACTATACCATCAATCGCACCATTGTGGTGACGGTAGTAACAGGTGGTGTCTTTGCCAGGGTTTCAAACTTCCAGCCGAGGGTTGCCATGTAGTCATTGATCATGGTTAAAAATCCTAAGCGAGAAGCCGTGTTGGTTTCGTCTGCCGCATTTTGTTCTAACTGATGAATATACAACTCTTGGGGGTCTGATGTCGTCAATTGCTGGAGATACGCCTGAAAATCACCCAGGATTTGGGGAGGAACCGTATTTTTTGTTAAGAAGACTAAGCTGTTGCTATACAGGTGTAGAGCAATGCTAATGGGTTGCGGTGAGGTATCATCGTTAAACTTCATGGCGTTCTCTAACAGCTCATTGGCAATGTAACTCACGGCACTCTTAATTTCCAATTGTTGAGCTGTAACATCTGTATCCTCTTGGTTGGTCGGAAAAAATGTTACCACATAGTCAGCCATGAAATCGGCGGATAACCCATTATTCCGCCAGCGGTGCTTTAACGGAATCGAACTGGGTGAAAATTGGATAATCAGGTATTCCTCACTGGGAGGTAGCTGCTCATTGAAATCTCCAAAGATCTGAGTCATATCGCGTTTGTCGGTAGTCTGTTTGAGGAGTGCCAAAGAAAACAATAATAACTTGTTAAAGTCAGCCGTAACCTTTTTCCCAGTTCCCTATTCCCTAACCATCCTGTTTAATTGGTGCGATGCCGGAGCGATCGCGCAGTAAAGATGGTTTGGGTTTAATCACTAACAGCGTTATATCATCATAAACCTTTTGTGACCCAATATGTCGCCGCACATCATCACACAGGCTGACTGTCGCCAATTGTCACGGAGAATCCACAATAGGCTGTTATAGGAGGCGGAGCCTGGAAAGTGAAGGTGAAGTAAAACCCGCCCCTCTATCAAATTTTTCTTTGTTTAATCACAAGTAACGTGATATCATCGTAAATTTGTTGTGCCTGAATATGCTGCCGTAGGTCATCAATAACGGCTTGCCGAATTTCAACAGCAGATCGTTGCCAATTCTGACTGAGAATCTGACACAGACGTTCAATCCCATATTGTACGCCTTGGGGATTTTCGGCTTCGGGAATTCCATCGGTGTAGAGAACCACCACATCTCCAGGATTTAACTGGATTTCCGCATCGGCGACAAAATCGCTAATATCGGCGACTAAACCCACGGGAAAGCCTAAATCGATGGTATCAATCCGCTCAATTCTACCACCAGAACGCACGACTATCATCTCTTCATGTTGTCCACTCAAGCGCAGTTTATCTTGGTGATAGTCTAGGAGAGAGAGGGTGAGATTTTTATCGGATTTCATTCGCTGGATGTTGTGATAAATTGTCCGATTGAGGACACTTAAAAATTGCTTAGAATCCGTTTTCGCTCCTTCTAACAAGGTTCTCACAGCGGTTTGCACCATAATCATCAAGACGCCACTTTCTAACCCATGTCCCGTGACATCACCAATGCCAATTGTCACATGACCATTGTTTTGGAGAACATCATAATAGTCACCACCGACTTCAGTTGCGGGTTCCATAAAGCCAGCGATTTCTAATTCAGCAATCTGGTTCAGTTCCTCCTCTTTAGGTAACATCATCTGTTGCAGGCGACGTGTTACCTCAACCTCAGCACTCAACCGCAGATTTTCTGCTTTCAAGCGACTATTGAGCAGGGTAATTTCCTGATTCGCTTGAGCCAATTGAGCCGTGCGTTCTTCCACTCTCGTTTCTAATTCTTCATTCACTTTTTGGAGTGCTTCTTGACTCCGACGCAATGCGATAGTCGCTCGTTGTACCGCTTTTTGCAGTCGCACTGGCTCACTGACTAATATGTAAACTAATACCCCAGCTAATAGTGCTGATAATCCGCCCCCTATCCACAACCATTTGGAAATGGGCGCCGTTGATGACCATCTGTTGGCGGGAATCGCCGCTAATTGCCATGATCCGTTAGGCAACGTTACCTCTAAACGGACAGGATTTTGTTGAAAAATACTCCCATCGCCGAAAAATAATTCTCCTGTTTCACCCAATCCATCTTTACCACGAATTGCATACTGGAGTTGAGTGGAAGGATTGAGTAATCCGGCTTCTTTAAATAGAGTATTTTGGTCAAAACCAATACCCACTAGACCCCAATAGCGACCACTTTGGGGGGGTTTATTTAGGGGGGTGAGAAATATGGGAGTTCGACTAATAAATCCCCAATTCCCTTTGGGTTCTAACTTCAACGGACCGGCAAAAACGGTTTGTCGATTTTGAATGGCTCTCTCAATGGCTTCTCGTTCTTCAGGAATATTCATCGGGTTAAACCCAATCGCGGCTTCATTGCCTGCTAATGGATAGATATGACTGACGATGTTATCTTTATATAAACCTAAGAATTCAATTCCCTGTTGCTCTTCGATGAGGACGCTGGAGAGACGCTCAAATTCGTTTTGGTTAATGTCCGGGTTGATCGTGGACACATAAGCGATTAGCCCCCGTGTGAGAAAAAGTCGCTGGTTTAAGGCGGCTTCTAAGCGGGCTCTAGCTGCACTCAGTTGATTGAGGACATCTGAACGTTGTTGTTCCGAAAACCGTTGGCGTTCGGCTCGTTCAAAGCCCCAAACTACAGTTAGCAGAATGACTACCGTTAATGAGGCGGCAAAATAAGGAAAAATACGAGTTTTTAGGGGAGAACGGATCGCAAGCCATCGGTTATTTGTCATTGGTTAGGGAATTGCTTAAGAGGGAACAGGTACTAGGCAATAAATAGGTAATAGCCTGTTAGGGGAGGCAGAGCCTCCGGAATAGCATTCCCAGGCGGAGCCTGGGAACGAGGAGACGAGGAGTGAATGCGGAGCCGGGGAATGAGGTGAATAGTGAAACCCGCCCCTACATAACATTTCTTCTTTGTTTAATGACAAGTAAGGTGATATCATCGTAGAGTTGTTGTGCTTCAATATGCTGCCGTAGGTCATCAATAACGGCTTGCCGAATTTCGACAGCAGATCGTTGCCAATTCTGACTGAGAATCTGACACAGGCGTTCAATGCCATATTGTACACCTTGGGCATTTTCTGCTTCGGGAATCCCATCGGTGTAGAGAACAACAGTATCTCCAGGATTTAACTGAACTTGAATATGTGCCACGAAATCAGCAATATCAGCATCTAAACCAATGGGAAATCCTAAATCAATGGTATCAATTCGCTCAATATGACCTCCCATCCGCACGACAATCATCTCTTCATGTTGTCCGCTCAAATTGAGGATGCCTTTTTCATAATCCACCAAAGCTAGAGTCAGATTTTTGTCGGAGTTCATCCGCTGGACGTTTTGATAAATCGTGCGATTAAGTATATCTAAAAATTGCTTTGGATCAGTTTGGTTACTTTCCAATAGCGTTCGGACGGCGGTTTGTACCATTAAGCTTAATACCCCGCTTTCTAAGCCATGTCCGGTTACATCACCAATACTAATTTTGACGCGATCGCGATACGGTAATATATCGTAATAATCTCCACCCACTTCCGTCGCCGGTTCCATAAAACTAGAAATCTCTAAGTCAGTAATTTGATTCAATTCTGCCTCTTTAGGAAGTAGCATCTGTTGCAGGCGACGGGTAATCTCAAGTTCAGCACTCAATCGCAGATTTTCTGCCTTGAGACGTTCATTGAGCAGGGTAATTTCCTGATTTGCCCGAAACAAATCGGCTTGGGCTTGTTTGCGTTCGGAGATGTCACGAAATGTACCGGTATAAAAACAATATTGACCCGATTTCGCTTCGACAACTGTTACTTCTAGGGGAAAGCGAGACCCATCTACCCGACACCCAATAATCTCATGTCTGCCAACTTTTAATAACCGTTCCATTCCTGTATCTGTATCATCGGCTACAGGTGTTGACCAATCCAATAGCTGATGAATATCCATACTGATGAATTCGTTGATGGAATACCCAAAGATCTCTTTCGCACTCGGATTAGCGGTAACAATTTTTAGTTCGGGTTTGGTGAAGGTAATAATCGCATCCATTGCCGTTCTCACAATGGCATCGGTGCGCGTTAAAGCCTCTTCTAACGCATCCATTACCTGGTTATAGCGCTGGGCAATTTGACCGACTTGGGTAAAGGGTTCGACCGGAACTCGTAAGCTTAAATCTTGGGTCTGGGCTTGGGCTTCCATTACCTGAAACAGGTCATAAATTTCAGTTTTGGCGCGATGTTCGGACACATTTAAACCCATCTGTTCCGCCTCAACACTCACCCGCAGGGGTAAGTAACGATTGGTGATGAATAGTAGGAGATAGGTTAAACCAAATGCCCAGATGCCACAACTGACAATTCCGAGCACCTGCACACCAAGTTGAAGCACTGGATTCAAACCCGTATCCACTAATTCGGGTTGACCAAACAACGCCACCGCTAATGTTCCCCAAATCCCTCCACCCAAATGCACGGGTATGGCATCTACCGCATCATCAATCCGCCACCGTTGCAACCAATTCGACATCCAGATAGCAATAACGCCCCCAACCGCCCCAATAATCACGGATGCGGGAGAGGTGACGACATGACAAGAGGCGGTAATCGAGACGAGTCCCGCTAAAGAACCATTGATTAGGGATTCGACTTCCGGAAGTTGACACCGATACCAACTAAGCATTCCGGCTGCCATCATTCCCGCAGTACCCGCTAGCACAGTATGCACGATAATGCTAGGAACTTGCTCATTTAAGCTCAATGTGCTGCCCCCATTGAACCCCAACCAGCCAATCCACAATAGCATGGCACCTAAAACCGAAAGGGGTAAATTAGAACCGTGGATTTTTCGTGGGGGTAGATGATCGGGAAATCGCCCGGTGCGTGAGCCGATAATCATCAGACTGGCGAGGGATACCCAGCCACCGAGACTATGTACGACTGTAGAACCCGCAAAATCGACAAAGCCAAGCTGTTCTAACCAACCGACTGATTGAGCTAAATCAACCCCGTTCCACGCCCAATGTCCAAACAGGGGATAAATCAGACCGGAAACCAAACCCGCTAAGATCAGGTAAGCTCTAAACTGCATCCGTTCTGCCACCGCCCCTGAGACAATGGTGGTGGCTGTGCTGCAAAACATGGCTTGGAATAAAAAGAACGCCGCCAGCCGGGGTGTGGCTTCAACGTGAACGAAGAAATCAGTTGAGCCAATCCACCCCAGCACTGAAGTGCCAAACATAAAGGCATATCCGAACGCCCAAAATAAGGCGATAGATATGCCCAAGTCAGCTAAGTTTTTGATGGCAACATTGATACTATTTTTCGAGCGCGTCAGCCCTGACTCCAGGCACATAAACCCGGGTTGCATCAGGAATACCAAGCCAGAACAGACGAGGAGCCACAGAATATCAATCACTTATATCTGCCCCTTGTTTTTGGCATATAAATATATATCATCCTTACAGATATGCCAGGTCTAATTCCAGAACCTTGAGGATAGGTACAGCTATTTTCTGGGCGCAAGGATGGTGCCCCTACCATCTTCTCCTAGGCGTTGGTTTAATGCATGATCATCTATGTCCTACCATCCCCCTTGTTGCTGGATAATCCCGGCTAGGGCTTGTTGTTTAGTCTGTTCGTTCTCAATGTTAGAGGCTATCTGTCTGGCTTGGGATAAGGTTTCTAGGGCTTTGGGCTGATTATCTGCGATCGCGTAGTGTTGAGCCAGTTGCCGCAGTAGGCTGGTTTTATATGTTGCATCCGTTAATCCATTCGCCACTTGTTTGACAAAATCATCACGTTTCTTGCTCAATGCCGCATCAATTGTTTCCCAAAGTTGAGTTTGCCATTGTCGGGGCTGCTCAATCTGCTTAGCCGCTTCCAGTGCAGCCGTTACGGTTTTCCCGGCGGCTAAACTATCACCTGCATTAGCATACTTTAGCGCAAGTTTAATTAAAATTGTCGCTTTGGTTTCAGGATTGGTAATCCCTTGGGCAATATCTGTGGCAAAATCATAGCGCCAGGTTTCATCCTGATAAATGTGATTCAAATCATTTAAATTTGCCAGGGGTGCGGCTGTATTTACGAGTAATTCATCCCGCTGTTGCTCGTCCCGAATTGTATTCGCAACCGTTAAAGCTTGGCTGAGTTGCTCGGAGGCGATAGATAGATTACCTTGTGCCGCAGATGTTTGAACCAAGGTTAAGATCATGCGGGTTTTATCGAGTTGATTCGGAACCCTTTCAATAATCTTTAGCGCCCGGTTCTGAGATTTATCCTGAGCCAAGACTGTGGCTAAATTGGTTAAGTGATTGGACTGTTCATACTCAGAATTCAACCCCTGAATCATCTCTAAGGTTTGACGAGTTAACGGGTCAACATCTTCTCCCAGGTTTAGATCAATTCCAATTTTGGAGATCATTAATGAAATTTTTTCAGCATCGCTTTCCAATGTCCCAATGGCAGAACTTGCCGTATTTAACAGTTCAACTCCTTTGGCTGTATTTCCCCACTGAATCAATTGATTGGCAATTTTCATTAACAGGGATAGTTTTTCATATTTCTGTTCGACTGTTTCCACTAAGGGCAGAGTCTTCTCAATAATCTCAAGTCCGGGCTGAGGATTTCCTAATTCGGCATAAGCTGTGGCAATAGCTAAGGATTCTTGGATGATGTCACGATTACTGGTTAGGCTGGGTACCTCTGCGAGTGCGATCGCGAGAAGATCGGCGGCTTGCTCCGGATTCCCTAGTTCTCTATACCTTGCCGCAATCTGGCGCAGGGCTTGACTTTTTGTCCAAACGGGTATATCAAAAGCATATTGAGTTTCAAAGTTTTGCACCGATTGTGTGGCTAATTCCAGAGTTTCGCGGGCAGCTTGCTTTTGTTCTAAGGCGATATAATCATCGGCAATAGGGATGAGAAGACTAGCATTCGGTTCCGTCCAAAATAGACTCCGTTCTGGAACCACAGAAATGGATTCAATCGTTTTGGCAATAGAAAGCGCTTGATTGAGAAAGGAAACCGCTTGATTTTTTTGACCCATTCTTGCCCCATGACGAGCAATCGTTTGTAACGTTTTTACCTGATCTTCCTGATTCGTTAGGGTTAGGGCAACCTCCTGAGCAAAGTCATATTGCCCAGCTTCTAGTGCTTGCTGAATAATCGAGTCAAATAGCTCAACTTTAGGATCTTTATATTCGGCGAGGGGTAATAAGATCCGATCTGGAATCGGTTTGGCATACTTAAACACCTCCCTATATTGTCCCTGACTCAGATAAGCATTCGCCAGCAAAAACCGATTGTATGCGGTTTGGTAATCCTTTGCCCCTGTCAGATTATTCAGAATTATATTAACTTGGTTTTGCTGTCCGGTGGCTAGAAAATCTTTAACCCAATCAAATAATAAGAATTCATCAGTTTTTTTACTCAGTTCAAAGGCTTGGGAAACAATTGACGCCGCTTTTTCCTGCTGTCCCACGGCTACCAGCGCTTGGGCTAAATTTCTTAAGGTTGTGACTTTTAGGGAGAGATTAGTAATGATTTGACCACTTTCTAAAGCAATATCATAGCGTCCGGAACGCCACGCCGCCTCAGCTAGCGATCGCGCGATGCTATCTTGATTTTCACTATTAGGTATTCCCTGAACAAATCCTAACGCTGATTCGTATTGATGGCGCTGGATATATTCCGCTAAAATAGCAGATTGAGCCAGGTATTGCTGATAGCTATCGGCTTCCAGGGCTTGGCTGAGGGGAATTACCGTTTCAAATTGTCCTTGATGGGCATATCCGGCTATAATTTCTACCAAGGCTCTATGTTTAGCGGCATCAAGTTCTAAGTTCTGAGCATAGTCCAACGCTTGTGAGTAGTTTTGCTCATTGATATAGGCTTGAGTCAGCAACACCTCCCCTTGCATCCGGACTGAATAGCCTTGATTATCCGGTAGTAGTTCATCATAGCTAATTCTTGAGAGTCGTGCGATCGCGTCTGGGTAAGCGCCAATTTTGCTATACTCTGCGATAATCTTGACTAAAAGCGGGTTGCGGATAGTTTGTTCCTCTAGGGTTTGCGCCAGTTCAAAGGCTTGTGATAAGAATCGGGTAGCCTGAGCCAACTGATTCACCTTAGCTGAAGCACGAGCGTTTTCAATCAACTCCCAAACCTGATCAAGTTTAAGAGTTGAGTTTTGAGTGAGAGCGTAGAGGTGATTCTCGTTTCTCTTATCTAGCGATGGATTAGCTAAAGCCATTTCCAACGCCGTTACGCTACCCAAACAACCGACTATTATCAGCACAATCCATCGTTTCATAACCTTATAACTCCTTAACCGCAGATTTATGCGGCAATGAATTCTGTCGTTGTACAGAGGTTGACTGGGAATCCGGCAAATTTGTGTCTGGAGAGGAAGGGTAGATTTTGTATCCCATGTACACAGCTAACCAATCATCAAATACCGAAAATTAGGAAAAAACACTATGCTTACCCAAATACGCCGTCTGTTGAATCGGTTTTTTAGAAGATCAAGGACAATCAACGATGAACCTCTGAACAAGATAAGTTTGATTGTCATTATTTTGATTGATATTTTTATTTTAGTCAATGTTTTTACCGGACTGAATGATATTAGCCAATGGTATATTAGCCCTTCCTCGGCTTATCCCTGTTATTCTGAGTGGAAAAATTACCAAACCCAAACAACTTCAGATAAAGATTATGAGATTATCCAGTCCTCAGTTATTTCTGCAAGAAACTATCAATCTACTTTCCAGCAAACCTATCAACAAGCAGCGGTAGGACATCTAGGTACTGTTTCTCCAACCTGCCTAGAGTACGGCAGTTATAAAGATAAACTCAATAATCCAGAAAATCAGCAAATCATAGCGGCTATTGATCAGAAACAAGAACAAATAAGTCAGCTTGAACAAACGAATCGCAGTATTCGTGAGCAGTATGACTCAACTCTATTGGAAAAAATAGCAGGTCAGTCTCGTGATCAGTCCATTAATAGAGTGGGTGCAGAGCAAGCCAAACAGCAACTTGAACAAAATAACCGCAATATCGCTAGGCTTAAACAGGAAATTGCTGAGCTTAAAAATCAACTGACGGCAAAACCCGAAAGTTTAGTTTTTATCAATTTCCTTAAGGATGACGGAACATTTCAGTCCATTGAAAATGCCTACCAGCGGGCATCCTTTTGGTATCCGAGCATCCAATTCAGCTTTCAATCGCTTTTCCTGTTGCCACTGATTTTCCTTTCTTTATCAGTTTATAATTTTGCTCAACGAAAAGGATATGGACTTATTGCCCTAATTAGCTGGCATTTGTCAGTCGTCTTTTTTGTGCCACTCATCTTTAAGCTCTTTGAGTTTCTGCAATTTGGTGCAATCGTTCAATTTCTCGTTGATATCATTAGTACTCTTTTAGGCGGACTGGTTTTTCTGATCAGTTATGCTTATATCTTACTAATTCCTCTGATTGGGTTTGGCATTATCAAGTTTTTCCAAAAAATTGTCTTTAATCCCAAAGTACAAGCAGCTAGTCGAGTTCAAAAATCACGATGTATCCGGTGTGCTAATAAAATTCCGACCCATGATGCTTACTGTCCCCACTGTGGTTTTTATCAATACGCTGAATGTCATAATTGTCACGGGATGACTTATAAGTATTTACCGTATTGTAAACAATGTGGACAGTCTCAAGATTCCAATTAATAGTAGATTCGTTGTTACGCTGTCTTCGTCATAAGCACT
Organism: Coleofasciculus sp.; assembly: GCF_046565525.1. Lineage (NCBI taxonomy): Bacteria > Bacillati > Cyanobacteriota > Cyanophyceae > Coleofasciculales > Coleofasciculaceae > Coleofasciculus > Coleofasciculus sp. Next base: position 13,073 of record NZ_JBKHUP010000061.1, read on the forward strand.
CGCGATCGCGTACCACAAACGCTTAAGCTGTAGGTTTAGTTGACGCCAGAAGGTTTATCCTTACAAACAAACAAGACATTTCTTACTAGATGGCTACAAGTGCTATAATTTGTTGAGTGGTTAAAGCAAAATGTCAACGCTATATAACATCAGGTTACATTAGAAAATGAGTGCGATCGCATCCTTGAGGTTAATTTAAATTGGGTATGAGTAGCGAGCAAGATGCTCGCACTACGGCAAGGATTTCGCCATGAGTAACATTAAGGTTTAAATGCCGAACGGCTTAAGCATTTGGGTATCACCGAAACCCTTGATCTACCGTAGGGTGGGCATTGCCCACCAGCCTCATCTGAACGTACCATTTAAGTTAAGTTAATATACCGGACACAAGCCAGTGCGATCGCGCCACAGTCGTTAGCATTTTAACCAGACGTTTACAGCGTACTGCTATGATGCTTTGTAGAGGACTATCTACAGTTAGGAAAGATGACTGAATTACTTCAGCGCGTTATTGCACAGCTTGAGAAATTGCCAGAAGAAGAGCAAGATGCGATCGCTACTCGTCTTTTAGCAGAATTAGAAGATGAACGGGCGTGGAAAATTCGTTTTGAATCCACGACCAACGAGCAATGGGATAAGCTAGCCCAAATGGTTCGTCAGGAAATTGCGGCTGGCGATATCACTCCACTTGATCAGGTTTTCCCGCCTAAGACATGAAATCGAGTATAACAAAAGCATTTCGCAAGCAGCTAGGTCAGCTACCAGAATCACTTCGGGAACAGGCTCGTAAAGCATACGCCCTCTGGCGATCTGATCCTTATCACAACAGCCTTCAGTTTAAACGGGTTAGTCAACGTCAACCAATCTACTCAGCTCGTATTGGATTGAACTACCGAGTTTTAGGTTTACTGGAGAAAGACCATATTTATTGGTTTTGGATTGGTAGCCATGCAGAGTATGATGAGCTGCTTCAAAGGTTGTAGTGCGATCGCGTCTCAGATGCTGGAACTTGTCCCATCGCACCGTAGACGGTCTGCCAAGCTATTATGGTGGTGACTAGCCCTTAGTTCGTGTCACCCATGTCTATCTCTCAGCCTTTAGCTATTCCACCTGGATTCGAGCAGTTAAGCAAGGAGCAGCAAATTGATGAGGAAGATGTAACATTTGTAACACTTGGAAATTTAGCACCTGTCGAGATCAGAGGTTTGATAGTATCTGCAAAAATTGCGTCTTTCTCTCCAGTGCGCTTGTCATACTCTAATAGATGTAGGTAAGATACAATTGATAGACTAACCTTCTGAGGAGCAAGTATTGATGGAGTTGTTCACTATTGGTCACTCTAACCACACAATAGAAGGTTTTATATCTTTGCTACAGCAACATGGTGTCACTGCTATGGCTGATGTGCGTTCGCATCCATACAGCCGTTTCTTGTCACACTTCAAACGCAAAGAGTTGAAAGAAGCTTTATCAAAGGAAAAAATTGACTATCTATTCTTGGGACAAGAACTAGGCGCAAGACCCAACAACCCACAGTGCTATGTTAATGGAAAAGCTGTTTACGAGAAGATTGCTGCAACTGAGACATTCCAAGAAGGAATTCAAAAAGTTTTAAAGAAGTTAGAGAAACACAGAATTGCGTTAATGTGTGCAGAACAAGATCCTTTAACCTGTCACAGAGCAATCTTAGTTTGTCAACATTTACGGAACTCTAATTTGCAGATTAATCACATTTTGAAGAATGGTGATATAGAGTCTCATTTTGACCTAGAAGATAGAATGCTAAAGAAGCATGGTTTTATGGTTAAGGGACAACCTATTCAACTTTCTCTATTTGACAATGAATTAAGTAACTTGCTAACAAGAGAGGCATGTTTGGAAAAATCCTATAAACTTCAAGGTGATGAAATTGCATACGTAGAGAAAAGGAATGATGACCATGAGCGATCAAATCAATCTTTTCACAATCGGGTTTACTCAAAAGAGTGCTCAAAAATTCTTTGATACGCTTAAACAAGCAGGGATCAAGACAGTTATAGATACTCGTCTAAATAATATTTCTCAGCTAGCCGGATTTACAAAAAAGAAAGATTTGGAGTATTTTTTAAAGACAATTTCAGATATCGACTATGTTCATCTTTTAGATTTAGCGCCAACTAAAGATATTTTGGATGAGTATAAGAAGAAGAAAAGGGATTGGGAAACATACGAACAAAAGTTCTTGCAGCTTATAGCTGATCGTCAAATTGAAAAAAAAGTCTCTCCGGATCTGATGGATGGCGCTTGTTTGCTCTGTAGTGAAGCCAAGCCTCATCGATGTCACCGTCGGTTAGTTGCTGAGTATCTCAACGGAAAGTGGGGCAACGTTAGTATATGCCATCTATGAAGAAAATTATTTGCCTTGCCAATTCACGGAAACTAGATGAACGTTGCATTGCTGGAATTGATCTCAATACTGGTAAATGGGTTCGCCCTGTTTGCGATGATCGATATCCTGAAAGATGGTCGAATTCCAAAATCTATTCGACTTGTTGAAGGTAGAGAACCAAAACTACTTGATATCCTAGAAATTCCACTGTCTGATACTGGCAAAGATTTTGGGTTTGAATGCGAGAACCTATCAGTTTTAGATGGTGACTGGAAATGTGTAGGTAGAATACAACCAACTAATTTACTCAGGTATTGTGGAAACAGCCAAATACTCCATAATTCGTGGAAATACGTTAATCCTTCTTACTTGCAGTCTCTACCATTTGAACAACGTCGTACTCTTCAGTTAGTTCGCGTTGTCAGCTTTTCTGCTCAAAACAGTGGGTATAATAAGTGGCGAGGTACTTTTCAAACTACTAATGGTCAATCTTTGGAAGATGTAAAGATCACAGATCCTGTTTTTGTTGATAAACTGAACGCAGGATATCAACCTAAAAACAACTGTTTGTTAACAGTGAGCCTCAGCATGCCTTATACACCTTATTCTGAGTGGGAGGGTGAAGCTCCATGCTGGAAATTAATATCAGGTGTAATAGAGCTATAATATACACTTGAATGTGACTGCCCATCCCCATAGCTCGAACTAAAACCAGCCAACCCAACACCTAGACAAAAGGGGCGCGACAAAAGCCACACCCCCTCACTTAACTAACTCAACCCAAACAAGCCGCCAAATCCTCATCCGGTGTTGTAATCGCCTTCAACTGATACTTCTCCGACAGCAATTTAAAAACATTCGGAGAAATAAACGCGGGTAACGTCGGACCTAAACGAATATCCTTAATTCCCAGATACAGCAGCGTCAACAACACAGCAACCGCCTTCTGTTCATACCAAGACAGAATCATCGACAAAGGCAATTGATTCACATCCATATCAAACGCCTTGGCTAATCCCAACGCAATTTGAATCGCGGAATAGGCATCATTACATTGTCCCACATCCATCAACCGAGGCAGAGAACCAATTTCTCCCAACTGCTTGTCAAAGAAACGGAACTTACCACAAGCTAGAGTGAGAACAATACAATCTTCCGGTACTTTTTCCACAAATTCAGTGTAGTAATTGCGCTCTGGTTTCGCGCCATCACAGCCGCCAACTAGGAAGAAGTGACGAATCTTACCTTGTTTAACCCCATCAATTACTTGATCCGCCACATTTAACACCGCATTCCGAGCAAATCCTGCCATTACCTGACGCGGGGGTTGCTCTTCCACAAACCCAGGCATATCTAAGGATTTTTGAATTGCTGGGCTAAAGTCGGGGATGTTACCCTCCTCCGCCGGAATATAGTTGATGCCGGCAAACCCAACAGGACCAATCGTAAACAGTTTCTCATCATAGGTGTCATGGGGCGGCATCAAACAATTGGTAGTGACAATAATCGCCCCCGGAAACTTAGCAAACTCTTTAGTTTGATTCTGCCAAGCTGTACCATAATGCCCATACAGATGGGGATAGTTCTGTTTGAGTAAAGGATAACCGTGAGCGGGTAAAAGTTCACCGTGGGTGTAAACAGTAATCCCTGTATCCGCCGTCTGTTTCAGGATAGCTTCCAGTTGTCTGATATCATGTCCAGAGACAAGGATAGCTTTGCCTTTTCGGGGATTCAGGGGAACAGGGGTTGGCGTGGGATGTCCGTATGTATTGGTATGTCCCGCATCCAATAATTCCATCGCCCGCAGGTTCATTTCTCCCACCTTTAAGGCTAAATTTACCCAATCATCCAACGTGAAATCTTGATGATTCAGGGCATCTAAGGCTTCTTGAATGAAGTGATACACCTGCTCATCTTCTTGTCCCAATTCTTGGGCATGAAAGGTGTAGGAAGCAGCACCCTTAATCCCATAGAGAACCGTGAGTTTCAGGGAGAAGATATCAACATCCCGCGCCGATTCACTAATGAAGCCTAATGCCAAATCTTGACCCTGTTCGACTAAACTCTCATTAAAGTCAGGATGATACCCAGACACTCTTGTCCATTTGACGGGTTCTGGGCTAACTTCTTTGACTTTAGCTTTTAAATTATCTCGCTTCTCGATACAGTCACGGACATACTGAGTAAAGCGTTTCCGGTCAAAATTGACATTCGTCATCGTGGCGAATAAGGATTCGCAGGTAAAGACATCCTCATCGTGAGTAGAAATGCCTAACTGATGGGCTTTAATAACCACTGGCGCAAGTCCGCGCAAGCAGTAGACTAATAAATCTTGAACGGCGTTAAGTTGAGGGCTTTTGCCACATGCGCCCCATTGATGACAGCCATTACCACTGGCGGTTTGTTCACACTGTTCGCAAAACATGAGTTACTTTTTCCTATATCAGTCTCTATGTCTCTACTCTAGGAAATTTTTGGCAGATAACGCTTTGACTTAAGTCAATTTTTGTAATTTCCGGCAGTTTGTAAAGAAGTTTTACAGCTTCATGCCAGTTTTTTGGGCGCAAGCCTTGCGCCCCTACAAATACAAGGCTAATGGATCAAAATTACCTCTATCTTTAGGTAGAAATTCAAGTTTTCAACTGTTTAGCCCAGGTTTAATATCTTTCCAGCGTCTAGCTTTAATATGATGCTGTTTGAGCAATCGGTTAAAGTCTTCGGTATCCGTTGTGGCAATAATTACGTCTATTCCTATAAACCATGCGCCCGATTCTTTCCGGGGCGCGGCGGTTATACGAATCGGTGAGTTTCCAGACAACACACACTTAAATCGCTTGATATTTAACGATGAGTATTATTACCAGACGTCCCTACTGTGGGGAAGCAGACTTAGACGCGATCGCACCCTTCCTGAAAACCTGTGCCGCCGTTGATCCGCCCGACGAGTAGTCTCCAGTATCTGACATATTAATGCAATTTGATGCGCCGTTAGTGGATCAGCAACGGGATATTCGCTTGTGGGAAGATGGGGATGGTCAATTAATCGCATTGGCGGGGTTGATGATTCCCGCAGAGGGCGATGTCTTTGATGGTGTTCTCTGGTTCCGTGTTTATCCCAAGAAGTTGACTCTCTCTACAGGCAAATTACGGCTTGGGCAGAATCACGAATGCCAGACTCAAGAACGTCGTCTGGCGGTAAAATTGCTCTCTGATGCAGGCGTTGAACAAGGCGAAGCTATAGCTTGACTAGAAAGCTGCGATTTCACACCTAGATTTTCCCTCAGTAAGGTATCTTAGTTTACAGAGGTTATCACACTCAACAAAGCAATGGTTACACGGCGAGAAACCCTGAAAAATGCAATAGACAAGCTGAGCGAGGAGCAACTAGAAGTCGTCGCTGCTTTCATTAACTATCAGCTTGGGCGAGTCAGCTTATCAACTCCTATTTGGGAAAGATTCACACCAACGGAACGGGCGAGATATTTTCGGGAATGGGTATCACAACTACCTAAAAATAGTCCAAGTTTATCAATAGAAGCGATTAGTCGAGATAGCATTTATGAGGAATGACGCGATACCTGCTAGATACTAATATCGTCCTACGCTTGTGTAATCGTTCGGATTTAGATCACACTCTAGCTGTAGATGCCGTTAATCAATTGCTGAACCAGGGTGACGAGTGTTTTCTTACAGCACAAGTCCTGATTGAATTTTGGGTAGTTGCTACCCGCCCAGTTGAGGTCAATGGTTTAGGATGGACAACAGAGCCAGTCCATGACATAATCCAACAACTTCTGCTTCAATTTCCTTTATTGGAAGAGTCTCCAGACATTTTCCCCAACTGGTTACGTTTAGTCAGTGCCAACAAAGTAATGGGTAAACGTACCCATGATGCTCGAATTGTTGCCGTCATGTTAGCCCACGCAATTACACATCTGCTGACGTTTAATCCCAAAGATTTTACAGTCACACAGAACATCACTATTGTACATCCTCAAGAATTAATCAATCCTTAACGTACAAGTTGATTAGTAGCCAATTTGTTGGGGGACAGAAACCTCTTCAGATTGGGCGGTGAATGTCTTGGAACCATTGTCGGGTATACCTTCCAGATTAATGCAGCCAACCCTAATTATTTCTCAATCCCGTAGCCATGTTGAGACTTCAGTTTAGGCGTTCTAGGCGAGTAAACGAGAAATATCTTTAACTGTACTCGCTAAAATATCCGCCGCTTGATCAATTTCAGCTTCTGTCGTAAATTTCCCGATTCCGATTCGTAATGCTCCCTCAATAACATCTTCAGGAAGATTCATCGCACGCAAGACATGAGAAGGGGCTTCTACGCCTGATGAACAAGCTGATCCCCTGGAAATGGCTAATTTTCGACGTACTCTGGCGATCATGGCACTGTTGGGAATACCTGGAATAGAGATATGCAGGTTTCCAGCCAGACGGGAGTTAATATCTCCATTAATTAGAAGTTCGGGAATTTTTTCTGCTAATTGGGCTTGCAGGCGATCGCGTTTAGTAGTGATCGCGCTCTCATCTTGTACCATCTCCAACTGTCGCAACCGACAAGCTTCCCCTAAACCGACAATTCCAGGCAGATTCAGCGTACCGGATCTTAATCCTTTTTGATGTCCTCCCCCAAATAGGATTGGCTCTAGGGTATAACCTCGTTTGAGTACCAAAGCGCCAATGCCTTGAGGAGCATAAAATTTATGTCCTGACACAGCTAAATAGGTGATTCCCCATTCAGCAACGTTAATCGGAATTTTACCTACGGCTTGGGAACCGTCGCATAAGAAAGGAACATTATGGTTCTGGGCAATACGACCAATTTTTTCAATGGGATAGATGTTCCCAATTTCGTTATTAGCTGCCATAACGCAGAGCAAGGAAACCCCATCCCGACAGGTTTGTTCAAGGTGGTTTAAATCTAACCTGCCTTGGGAATCAACGCGAAGGTAAATAATTTCTGCCTGTCTTTTTTTCTCTAATGCTTTACAGGTGTCTAAAACCGCTTGGTGTTCTACAGGAGAGATGGCAATGCGGGGTGAAGAGTCATGACTGGCGGCGATAGTCCCTTGAATTGCAAGATTAATACTTTCGGTTGCCCCCGATGTAAAGATAATTTCTTTCGGGGATGCGCCCACTAATTGAGCTAGATATTGAGCAGCTTGGGAAACGGCTTGGGCAGCGCGATCGCGTCTTCAATGCCATACTCTTCTAAAGTACGGCGGAGGGCTTGGATCAACATTTTGCCTAGGTCAGCTTGGACTTCTCCACTAATACAAATAACAGTGCTATTGAACTTTAAATCAGTGATATGACCAATCCGGGCTAAAGCCTTGAATAGTAGCTAAAGACATCAAAGGATTAATCGTTAGTTCGTATGCCTTCCTTAATTTTTCGATGTCGAGTAGATCTTCAGCATCGCTCATCTTTAACTCAGAAATATGGAATTCAACGGCTTTTAACCATTTTTGATGACTCAGGACTAGAAGAGACAGGAAAAAGAGGTATTTATAAGATGTGGTGGTGTTTGAAAATAGGCGAGATAGTGCAACTACATCAACTTGATCTGATTCGGGTAGCTGTCCAGAGTCAAGTCTGATCAAGTTCATAGGTGCGTTGGTTGTCAGATGACCTAAGTAAAGCTCAACAAACTCTCTAGAGGCTTCTGGATCAATGATTTGAATAGCTCTGACAATCTCCGCGACGGTTTCAGCAGTGGGATCTGTCTGCTCATGAAACCAACGAAAGACAATAGGACGCTCAACCCCCAACTCTGTAGCCAGTTGGCTTTGGCTGATGTCGTAAGACGTTAAGACTTGTTTGAGTGCTTGACCTGCTTTTCCCATAGTTTCAATTATGGCAGAGCCAAGCTAACCTTTAGTTAGCATTTATGATAACATTTGATGTTATCAAGTAAAACAACAAAGAACAAAAATGCAAACACCTTTTAACTGTGCTGTCTGTGGACAGCTTGTAGCTCCTCGCTTGGCTCATCCTGCTTGTAGCAAAACTTGCGGGAGCGAACAATGCAAAGCAACGTACTACAGACAATGTATAAGAGTATTCGATCAACATCGCCAACAGCAACGGATCAAAGAGTTTCAACAACGAGGTTTTGATATGGTGACTTGTGCTGTATGTAACCGACAATTTGAAATGATTGGCTATAAACATCTAAAGACGCATGGTTTAACGGTTCAAGAGTATGCAGAACTTTATCCAGATCTGCCAAGGCTTAACTCTCGTATGAAACAACAACGGGGTAGAGAGTAAAAAAAGAGATCTCGATATTTGCAGTATAACGGGAAAAAGATTGATCAGAAGTTTCATGAGTTTATAACGGGTTGTCTGTTGGGGGATGGTTCACTTGAAAGACAATCTAAGAGACGTAATGCTCGTTATGCTGAAGGGGGAAGCAATCAGAAATATTTGGAATGGAAGCATAATTTCCTCAAACAATATTTTCCTTGTTCTTTTGATGAGCGTTTGTCGTCACCCCACACCAAGACGGGAAAACGATATCAAGGTTGGTGGTTAAAGACAACGGTACATCCTGAGATTACTAAACTTCATTCACAGTGGTACAGTTCACAAAAAGTTATCCCAACAGATATCATCCAAAAATATTTAACTGATTTTGCGCTTACAGTTTGGTTTTGTGATGATGGCTGTTCAACCGAGGGAATCTTCTTTTATACGTTTGGTTTTTCTGAGCTAGAGGTAAAATTATTAGCTGATATTCTTAAATCAAGGTTTGGTTTATCATCTAGCATTCTGGAAAATCAGCGAAACCAGTTTATGATCCGCTTGGATGCTGAATCAAAAAAGCGATTCAGGAAAATTACTTCTAAGTTTGAAATTCCTGGGATGCAATACAAACTTATTTTTTGAGGAAGTGTCAATTTAAAACTAAGGTTTTGTTGAGTTGAGAATTATCCTGCAAAATCTCCTCCTGCAACACTTTCTCGACTAACTGATCCAGCTTCTGGGATTGATCATGCTCAACCCACACCAAACGGTGAGTTTCTTGTCCATCCGGTTGGGTTACCGTAATACGACGCGCATCAAACCCATCCCCCTTCCGAGTTTCGTGATTTAACGCTTCCAGATTCTTAAACCGCCGCGCTAAATCTGATAGTTTAATTTCAAACCCCGTGACATTTTCATCCGTCCATGACTCCACTGGCTTATCGGCGAAAATCGTTACCAAGGCTGCTAACCACTCCCCGTCTGTCTTCTCCTCATCCACCGCCCTTTTGGTAAACAGATCCAGTGTTCCCCTCACACATTTTCCCACCAAAGGACGCGATCGCACCCGCAATTCTTCCCGTAGCTTTTGTTCCCGACTACTGACCCCAAAAGCATTGTGCAGTAAGCGTTGACATTCACTCAACAAGCCTTCGTAAGCCGTATTAATCTCCCGTAGTACCTGCACCAGTTGCGAACGCAAGCTTTTGGCAATAGTCCCATCATCCCCGGCGTCTGTCTCAATCGGCGGTAAATTGAAGGACTTGGGTAACTGGGTAAACAACAACTCATCGGGTTCAGTTGTATCCTTGAGTGCAGTCAAAACCCTCTGCGCTTCCTGACTAATTCGCTTGGTTTGCTTCGTATAAGCCGGAAGCCGATTAACAAATTGATATAAAGGAGTCACAACCGTTAACAGCGTAGCATTGCGGATTTTCCCTTTCTTAAGCTTCGATTGGCGTAAAATCGCTTCGAGTTCCTTAAACACCTGCGATCGCAACCCCACAACTTCAAAATACTTCACCGCGTACCGCGAGGGATCTTTGACCAATAACTCAAAATGTTCTGAACCCAAAATCGGAATATACGTCCCATCTCGATAAACCCCCAGATCATCAACATGGTGTAGCAAAACCGCCGCTAACATCACCGGAATCGCCCCAGGTTTGATACCGTAGGGTGCAGCCGCTAAACGCTGATAAATTTGGTCAAGGGTTTTGGGTTTCTCTTTAGCGGATAAACAAAACTCCTCAATCGCTTGCCAAAAGGAACCCACTTTAGACCCTTCCGAGGGTGGGTAAAAGTCCCACTCCCCCTCCTCCTGGCGGTGAATACCAGTTTCCCCTAACAGGGAATAGTACATACTCACTTCCGGACCATAGCCTTCTAGCCCTAACTTTTCCTGATTCCCCCGTTCAACCATTGCTGTAATCAGTTCCCGTCTAGCTTTTGCGCCTTGGGAGGTGAGATCCCGGCGGTTAATCAGTTCATTCCAGAGAATCGGACTTTGATCATAGACGCGATCGCACAGGTCGGACAGCTTGGCATTAAAATCCGTAATGTGACCAATCCGTTCTGCTTCCCCCTGTACCCAACATTGCTGGTCATTCCCGGTCATCTCAAAGGCTTGCGCCAGGGTTTCATCCAAAAGCTGTTCGGCTTGAACCACCCGAAATCGTACTTCTTTGCGGGCTACCCCATCCGATTGTAATTCTGATGCTGTATCTTGAATCGCTTTCAAAGCCGCATATTCTCGGCTACGTAAGCGAAGAACATCTAGTTTGGCTGCACCCAGTAAAACCAAAGGTTTGCCATCGTCAGTCACGGCGGGAACCTGAGTTGGTGATTCATCATCCACCCAATATCCCACATAACCATCCGCATCAGCACTGTCGCAGCACAGTTGCGTTAAATCCGATGTGGTATCCAGATAATGCCGTTCAAAATAGCGTAATGTCCCTGTTTTATAACTGTGCCGTTGTACTACAATTGGTGGCAATGAACGTAGGGATGATAGCAAATTGACCAAGGAAGAACGGTCTTTTTCCAGATACTGCGAGAGTTCCTGATCAACATTAAAATCAGACCCCTGCCAAATTCGCAGTTCATCCATTGTGCGACGATGGGTAATCACTCCCCTTCGCAAAAGACCCTCAATCACCGTTTCCCAATAGGCAATTTGATCCTCGTTATTGGGAAAGTCACACATTGCCAACGTGACTAACCGCTTTGTCGCCCGAGTCGCCCCAGTTGTTGTCACCAGATTCAAAATACCAATCGCTTTCAGCACCTTGAGATAATCGGGTTCTAAATACCTCGCATCAGCAATCAAATCTTGAATTTCCACCCATCGTTGTAGATTAGGACGAGATGCCAGTCCCATCCCCGCCGCTTCAATGAAATAGTCATAAATCCAATCTAATTTCAGAGTCGGTAAACTTAAACTCTCCCCGTCAAGACTGACCGTTTGGAGAAAGTTTCTCAAGCCATAAGGTTCAGCACTGGTGAGGAAGGTAAATAAGGAACGGTCATTTTGGGCATAACGATGGCAGAGTGTCGGTAACACCAAGGCGGATAGAGGATGTAGGGGATAAACGCCCTTAAAGATATTAGTTGGCAGTTCCTCTCCTGTCAAAACCGATGCTAATCCCTCTGACCACTCGTTGCCATAATTATGCAAACCACAGGCAATTTTATCAGAGCCTTCAAAGTTAATCACTTTCTCGATTAACCGCATCATTTGTCCGGCAGATTCAGTAAACGGAATATCCTCAAATCGCCCCTGAATCTTCGCCCATTCATTCCGCTGAACTGTAGCTAATCGTTGTCCATACTCGGCAAAGGCTTGATGGAGAATACCTAAAATATAAATCGGAGTTTTGCTATCTCCAGGAAGTTCCGCTAATTGTTGTAAGACATAGAGGTCTTCTGTCCCTTGATTATAAGCAGCATATTCCAGATTTTTACCTAATTCGTCAATAACCAGAAATACCCCTGTATTCGCTGCTTTAGCAACATCCTGGACTAACTCAAGAATTTCCCGATGTTTAATGATTTCTCCTGACTCAATGTCGGTTACCAAGTCCACCAACTTAGAAAACACAGGAATTTGATTCCGCTGTGCAGGAGAACTCCAAAACGTCTCTGCTCCTCGCAGCAATCCCCGCACAATTGTATGACTCATCGGTTCTCTTGCGGCTGTTGCTACAGCTCGAAATAAACCCTTTTCCGGAAGTTTGGTTAACGCTTGATAGTCACTACTTTCTGCATCTAATGTATGCCGAGCAATTTCTAAAGCAGAGGAACGCATCTGACTCTGAGCAGGGGCGCAAACAGAGGTAAGATAATGGGTAAACGCAGACTTTCCGGTGCCATAAACACTGGTTAACGTCCAAGCATGATTGGCTTCAGCCGTGGTTAAGCCTTTTAAAATTCGTCGCAAAGCCTCCACTGCTCGTTCCGTCAAAACATAACCCTTTAAAGCGTCTGGTCGAGTTAAATCTCGCTCTAAGTTCACTGAACGAGAGTAACGACGGTTGAGACTAAAATATTGTTCAAGCGTTTGACGATTCATTGATGACCTCTCGTTCGGTAATACTGATTTAATATCTCTTCTGTAAGTACAGTTGCGTCTTGAGTAAACGAAAATTGGACTAATCCAGCGGTATCAGAAAGGGCAAGTCCTTTCCTGCTACGAGATGTTTTCTCAATTGCTTCGGCAATCGCACTTTCGGGGAGTTTAAAGACAACCCCAGGACTCCCCGTGTCGTAAGTCAGACTAGAAACTGAAATGGTTTTTGAACTGCCACAACTTTGAGCATAATCTAAACAAGCTGTAACAATAATCTCAGCCGGAAGATTGACTTTTTGTCCAATACGGAAGGTATAGTATTTAGCGTCTACTGTCATCCGGATAATTCCTAGTTCGGCAAAAGGGCAGTCAATTGAGTCTTCTATTAATTTCGTTTTCCCTTCTGGCTGACTATACATACGGAGAATACAGGTGACATCTTTCTTGAGAGACGATTCAGCGGTACGAGTTCCTAATTCAGTTCTATAGTTTTTGAGTCCTCTGAGCAAATCGTCAGCAGTAAATTCAACGTGACGGAATACATTAAAGGCGTAGTACCAAGCAGCGGCTTCACAAGGCGGTTTAAGCAGAGACCAATGAAGTAACCATAATGAAGCTGGATCTTCGAGGAATGGATCATAACCCCTATCATCGAGAAGTTTCCACCCGAAATCAGTCGGATTGTCTTCTTCTAGAACCTTAAACGCTTGACACCAGTAGCGAATAGAACGTACCATGTTTTTCCCCACCCCTAAAATAACGGGGGCATCGTCTTTTAGAAATACGCTGGAGTCTTGACGAGCCGCATCAAATCCTTTTTTGAGCCAACTAAACCTTGGGTGGAAGGTTTCGTGGCGGGCAAAAATAGGGGCAACTTCTTTTGGTGAAGTCTCTGCTGGGGATGTTCGGGTCACTGTAACTATTTCTTGATCAATTATACGGTTTAGTACAAATATACCCTGTCAAGGCTTTTTTGTAAACCCCGAATAAACTTTATTTTTTCGTCTTTAATTTTTTTAGGAAATATCCGAAATAACTATCCCAATTAAAAAATGAATAACATTATTCCCATATAATTTATTCATTGATAATACTTTTATGAAAAAGGCTAGAAAAATAAATTTTAATAAATATAGCGGTTTTTAGTAGTCAATTGATTGGGGGACAGAAACCTCTTCAGATTGGGCGACGAGTTCACCCGATTGGGTGAATCGACAGGATGAAGTGCTATTCTTGCTCCAACTTGTAGTATACATGTAGTAAATTACGTATGGAGTTGCACAAATTGCAGCAACACACAGTCAAATTGCTTATGTTAAGGATATTTAACGATGAGTACTATTACCAGGCGTCCCTATCAGGGGGAAGCAGACTTAGACGCGATCGCGCATCTGATCAATACCTGTGAAACCGTTGATCAGCTTGAAGAAGGCACATCTGTCACGGAACTCAAGCAATCCTTTGATGACCCCTGTATTGATAAAGAACGGGATCTCTTTCTTTGGCAGGATGCCGATGATCAGCTTATTGGTTTTGGTCGGCTGTGGATTATTCCTACTGATACTCTGATTGATGGATTTCTAGGGTTTCGGGTTCATCCGACAGCACGAAGCGGTGATTTAGAGGAACAGATTATCGCCTGGGCTGAGGAACGCTTGCGCCAGGTGAGTCGAGAACGAGGTTTACCTGTAAAAGTGCGCTGTGGTTCTCGCGCCGATAAAACGGATCGGATTGCCATTTTAGAACGTTGTGGTTTTAAGCGCGATCGCTACTTCTTTAGCATGGTGCGAAGTCTCCAGGAACCCATCCCAGAACCCCGATTTCCAGAAGGCTTCACCCTGGGTTACAGCAAAGGAGAACAGGATGCTGAGGCGTATGTAGAACTGTACAACCAGACGTTTATCGATCACTGGAATCATCATGAGTTAACCGTTGAGCGAGTGCTACATGAATTACAAAGCCCATACTACAAACCGGAATTTAGTCTAATTGCGATAGCTCCAGATGGGACGTATGCGGCGTTCTGCTATTGTCGTATTAATCCTGAAGAGAATCAACGCAACGGACGCAGTGAAGGTGAGATTGCGGTTCTAGGAACCAGGCGAGGCTTTCGGAAGCAAGGATTAGCACGAGCCATGTTATTGGCTGGGATGCAACAACTCAAGGCGGCTGGTGTGGAGACAGCCAAACTGGGCGTTGATGCGAAAAACGTGTTGGGGGCGCTGCGGCTTTATGAATCCGTTGGCTTTAGTACCGTAAAGACTCATATTAGCTTAGTGAAAGAGTTGTCAGTAGTCGGCTGACAGTTAACGGTGAGGCTCGTCATTCGTCATTTGTTGATTGGGGAAAACTCTTCGCTTCGCTAATCGGGCGTAGTACCTGTGTAGGGGCGGGTTTTACTCTTATCGTTTCTAGCTTTACCCATAAGTGACTCGCGCCCGCCCCGACTAACGTGTTCCAGACGTTCCACCGCCCGACCAATATGTTCCAGACGTTCCACCGGAACGTCTCTACAGGCTTACCCCGCCCCCTGCATCTTTACCCCAGGAACTCCCCAAAAAAAAATTTTGTCCAGTCTATTGACAAATATGTAGTATTTATGTAGTATAAATATATGACAGAGAGATGAGAGACAAAACTCTCTACCTCAAAAGCCCAGTCTGAACCTTGAAAATTGAATAAAACGTCGGAAATCTTCACGAACGTCAATCAGGATGTTTTGAAATCAAAATCGGTTCATTATGTTACTCCTGTATACCCCGCTGGTTCGTCAGGTTCTCACTCCTTTAGAGTGGGATACTAAACCAAATCAGCGTAATTTAGACCCATCTATGACGGAAAAAGAGCGTTTAGCTTCCAATTATATCAGTCAAAATCAAATGACTGATAAAATCCGTCACAGCCAAACGGTCTATTCTTTAGAGCGGCGTTTCTTAATCTAAAAAATATCAGTGTTTGTGAATCAAAATCAATGCTGGTAGTTTGAGGAAAATGAATGCGTTTGCTCCTGAGATAGATTGATAAACACCAATCGAATCAATTTTTAGGAGGTGCCAGCATGGTTCACATTCGCTTTGAAGGTCGTTCCTATGATATTCCAGAAAATCAGCTTGGTGTCGAAGTTGAGATGAAGGATAATGCTGTCAAGGAACGCATTGCTCAGTATTTTGATGTCGGACGCGATCGCTTAACTGCTTATGTTGTAGATCGGCGTCCCAGCGGCGACCTAATTATCCGTCCAGAAGCCGTTTACGGTTAAATAAGACAGCATCAGCAATGATCGGAATTCGCGCCCCAACTGGAGAAGCCTACAAACTGGTAACATCTGACTTAACCTCAGATAGTAGGTTCAATTCCTGCCCTCTCCGCCTCTTGGAGAGGTGTAAAAAAAGCTTCTTTGACTTGCGCGAATTCCGACTCAATACATAGCGAGATTTATGGGTGCGATCGCGCCCCAACTGGAGAAGCCTACAAACTGGTAACATCTGACTTAACCTCAGATAGTAGGTTCAATTCCTACCCTCTCCGCCTCTTGGAGAGGTGTAAAAAAAGCTTCTTTGACTTGCGCGATCGCACCCATCCACTCAGATTTTGGATGATTACAGATAACGGTAAATTTACCGAATTCCCTTCAATCCAAAATCTAAAATTTAGAATTCAATATCCCGCGCCCTTACTTGTGAAGCTTACATACTGTTCCGCCTACGAAGCGGGAGGTTGTAGGTTCAAGTCCTACTAGCTGCACTCAATGCAGCTATAGCTCAAATGGATAGAGCGCCAAGTAATACGGCTTTACTAACTTGCGCGGGATATCTCTTATTTGCAAGTGTTAAAATCAACTTCGCGCCCTGATCCAAAAAGCTTACATACTAGCCATAGGAAAAGGCGCTTGATTTAAGCTCAAGATTATGCAGGTTCAAATCCTGCGTATGAATAACGGCTTTTTAAACTTGTGCGAAGTGATTCATCCATTCAATTTTGCCCAAAGAAATAAAGAGCGCTAACGCGCCCAAACTGAAAAAGCTTACATACTAGCTCACTGGTAGAGCAATCGACGGTAAATCGGTGTGTTGCGGGTTCGATTCCCGTGTATGAACCAACAGCTTTTTTGACTTGCGCGTTAGCTTGAACATTATGGGGGAAACGTCGATGTCAGTCAAAACGTTTGAAATTCTCGAACAACTTAAATCATTAACCCTGCTGGAAACCTCTGAACTGGTTAAGCAAATTGAAGTCACATTTGACGTCGATGCTTCCCCAAAAACCATGTTCTATAACAGCGTAGTTTCTCCAGTCCCTATATGCTCATACTCTCCACCACAACCTACTGAAGTTAATGTGATTTTAGATCATGTTCCGGCAGAGAAGAAAATTTCGATTCTCAAAGTGGTACGGACGCTAATGGGATTGGGGTTAAAGGAAGCCAAGGATTTTGTTGAGTCAGCACCACAAGTGGTGAAGGAAGCGATTACGCCAGAAACCGCAGAAGAAATCAAGCAACAGTTAGAACTTGCTGGGGCTGGGGTTTCTGTTCAGTAGGAGATTTTGAGTAGGCGCGATCGCATAAACAAATCCTGGACATTCCTAGAGATAGAACCTGTGATTCAAGTATTTGAAAATGTCACCTTTGGTTCGGATTTAGGGGCGACCCCCTTGCACTCACTAAAAACTCCCGAAACAGGGCTCTTTTACAAAAATTACCAGTTTTGAAGAGCATGTTATCGGTAAAACCCACCCCTACAGACGATCGGGTCGCCCTTTACTCAACCCCATCTTTACAAAAATAAATGGCAGTTGTCGCCGCGCCCTAACCGGGAAAGCTTACATCCTTACCCTGTCACGGTAAACCTAACAGCTTTCTGAACTTGTGCGGCACTATTTTTTAGTCAAAACGTGCGACATTTGCCTCCATTCTTTTCATTAAAGGAGGTTGTCATGAATACCGCAGAACGCGACTTGCGTTTGGAAATGCTCAACAGTCTGTTAACCACACCTCACCGAGAGTTGAACAAGGTTGCAGACTTGCACAAAATGATGGTGGAACTTGACCCCATTTTCTATGGACACCTCGGTGTATGGTATCAAAATGAAGGGGATGTTCGTGATCACAAAGAAGTGTTTGTGGGGAATCTGTTGACCAGTCAGTTAACAGAACACCGAGAAGCCGGATTCATGTTGCTGCAAACTTTTCCACCTTACCAAGTGGCGCGAATTGTGGACTTCATGAAACAGCACCAGCAAAAGGTTCCCCGTTCAGCTCGAACAGCAGTACGGCGTTATTTGCAAAAGCGGGAAAAACAGCCCCCATTCTTTGATCGGGCTGCATTGCGGGGACGCAAGTCAATGAAGCACCTCTACGCCAGCTTGCATATTAAGCCCAATGAGCGTGCTAATGCCATCCTGTTTAAGGATGCGCCTCCTGAGGATAGCCTTGCTTTTGCGCTCAAGCAATTGGCAAAAGCAGCGACTCCTACCGAACAAGCGCGGCAGATTGTGGCACATAATATTCCCTATACGATTGCCATTGGTGCGGTTAAGCAAATCACGCCCACTGTATTAGTCGCCCTGATTAATTCCATGACACCCCAAGAGGTGATTAATAACCTCAAGTCTCTCAAAGCGCGGGGAGCCATGGATCACCCCCAGGTGAAGGCGTTGATTGATGAAAAGCTGATTGCGGCTCAATCCGATAGCCGCGTATCCGCCCTCAAGGGACGAGTTGCAGCCGAAGCAGCGGGGTTAGATCTCGCCACTACTGCTCAGTTAGAGCGCGTCATGGATGAGCAGGTGAAGAAGCGGGGCAAAATCGCCAAACCGACGGCGCTGTTGGTGGATAAGTCTGGCTCCATGCATCAAGCCTTGGAGGTGGGTAAGCACCTGGCTGCTTTGATTTCGGGCATTACGGAAGCGGAGTTGTTTGTCTATGCCTTTGACACAATGCCCTACCCGGTTAAGGCAAGCCTGAGTCGAGATACCCGATTGGGCGATATCTTGGCGAATAATCTGCCGCAGGAGCATCTCTACAGCCACTGGGAGCGTGCATTTCAGCACATCCAGGCGGGGGGTGGTACTAGCATCGGCTGTAGCGTCGAGGCGATGCGTCGGCGTAAGCAGTTGGTGGAGCAGTTTATCTTGGTAACTGATCAAGGGGAAAACACGGCGCCCTATTTTGGTAACGCTTTTGATGCCTATTGTCAGGAGTTGAATGTGCTACCAAATGTGATCATCGTCAAGGTAGGGAGTTCCTATGACTGGATTGAACAAAAGTTGCGGGAACGGCAAGTGCAAGTAGATACGTTTACCTTTGCGGGTGACTACTACTCACTGCCAAACCTGATTCCGCTTTTGTCTCGCCCTTCCCGGTTGGAGTTGTTGATGGAAATTCTGGAGACTCCGTTGCCTGTAAGGGATGATTAATTGTAGGGTGGGCATTGCCCACCTTACTAGCGTGGCACAGCTACAATAGTGCGGTATATTTTAGGGAGTTTCTGGGCGCAAACCTTGGGTCTCTACAAGGACTTGAGATTCTCAAGAATGATAGTAATACAGATGACTTAATTGCTTTCATGCAAGACAGAAATCTACCTGTTGATGATATTGAAGCTTTAAACATTGCGGAGGATATTTTGAGTAATCCACCTGTTCAGGGTTATCTCACTATATCCAATGCTTTACAGTGGAGGCTTCAATCAGGTAAAAGTAACTTTGATATCTCAGAGTGGATGCTGATTCAGCATCTTGAATGGTTGAAAGGACGTACTGGCATCATTGCCATGTTATGTAAAACCGCTGTAGCTCGAAAAGTATTAGTTTATGCTTGGAAACATGCTCTCTCTCTTCAAGAAGCCCGACTTTATAAAATTGATAGTTCAAAATATTTTCATGCCGCAGTAGATGCTTGCTTATTTGTCCTTGACATTGGAGACATAATACCATCCGAGTTTAACCGCAAGAGTTCAGTTTATAAAAAACGTCCACCGTTTTCGATTTTTGGGGTAGGATCTTATACTTTCTCTCCGTGGAAAATAGCTATATCTGGTTTTTACAAAAAACTCAATTTTAAATTAGTTAGACCTATTGGTGGTAAGCCAGTTGTCTTAGATGATACCGTTTACTTTTTGCCCTGTTGGTTTGAGCAAGAAGCACAGTTTATTACTGAACTCCTTAACTCAAATTTCGCCACTCTGTTTCTTGAGTCCATGATTTTCTGGAGCGATAAGCGACCGATCACGATTGATGTACTCAAACGTCTTAATATTCAGGCGCTTGCTCGTGAGCTGAATCGAGAGGATGAGTATATTTTCTATGTTAAACAAAGAATGAATGAAGGTGGTAACGGATTAGATAATGGATGACAAATGACAAATAACCTGATTGGGTGAGGTGAAGTTTTCACCGCCTGTGATAGCTTGACTTAAGGTTGTATTACAATATAATACAATATCTGAAACTTACCCTAGGGCTTTTCAAGGTGACTCTATTCTCTTGACAATAAAGCAAACAATCGGCGGTGTAATCATCATTACCTATGACTCTGACAACAGCTCAACCTCAAACCCAGTCCGTGGTACTCACAGCTTATGAGTTGTGGAAATCTTACGGTTCAAACCATGTTGTTCAAGGTGTTAATTTTACCCTAAATTCGGGAGAAATTTTGGGTCTGCTTGGTCCCAATGGTGCAGGAAAAACCACGACAGTAGGAATGCTCTATGGTTCAGTAATTCCCAGTCGGGGTTTTGTGCAACTCGGACAGTATCAAATCCAATCTCAAGGGCGTTTGGCGCGTTCCTCGATGGGTATAGTGACTCAAGAAGATAATCTTGACCCCGATTTTAGTGTCTTCGATAACTTGATTTTCTTTGCCCATCACTACCGAATTGTCGGCAAAGCGGCTCGGAAACGGGCAGGGGAGTTACTGGCACAAGTGGGGTTGCAAGACTATGCTAAACATCGGGTTGATGAACTCTCTGGCGGTATGAAGCGGCGTCTGGTGTTAGCACGGGCGTTGATTAATCAGCCACAAGTGGTGTTTCTGGATGAACCGACAACTGGGCTTGACCCCCATGCGCGGCAAGATTTTTGGAAGTTAGTCAGTCAGCTTAAACAAAAGGGCTGTGGCGTGCTATTGACAACCCACTATATGGATGAAGCGCAACGATTGTGCGATCGCCTTATTTTACTCCAACAGGGTAAAATGATTGACCAAGGCACTCCTGAGGAACTGATTGAGCGTACTGTTGGCACAGAGGTGGTAGAAATTGAGGGCATTTCAGCAGAAATCCTCCAACAACTCGCCCATCAGTATCAAACGTGGTATCGCTCTTTTGGCAATGGTTACCTGATTGGCTTACCAGCAGACAATCCCCACCCTCTTTGGGAATGTCTGGATGCTACCAATCCTTTTAGCTTAACCCGTCGCCATACCAATTTAGACGATGTATTTTTGCACCTGACAGGTACATCACTTGAATAATGCGTCATTCGTCAAAGAATTCTCCCATTTCGTCTGGGCGGGTTTATTAGCATCTGAGTGGCAACAAAGGATTGGAGTCAAACCCGCCCCTACAGTCATCTGTTAGCTAATGGAGCTGCCACAAAGGATTCATTCAAAACAAAATCTTTGAAATCGCAAATAAAAATGAAAGGTATTTCTGTTACCCCTTGGGGAGTTTACTCAGTCTGGCATCGTCATGCCAGGGTTTATCAGAAAACTTGGCTGGTAAATAGCTTACCTCCGCTTTCTGAACCGATCATTTATCTCGTCGCTTTTGGCTATGGGCTTAGTCCCTTAGTCGGCGATGTCACCTACAACGGTGAAACGGTTTCCTACTTAAAGTTTATTGCCCCTGGTATGATTGCCATTGGTGTGCTATTCCAATCCTTTTTTGAGGGCGCTTTTGGCAGTTTTATTCGCCTGAAATTCCAAAAAACCTGGCAAGCTCTACTCACAGCGCCGTTGAGCTTCACAGAAGTGTTTTTGGGGGACTGGCTATGGGCAACCACCAAAGGCATCATCGCGGGTAGCTTGACGGGATTAGTTGCGGTGGTGTGGGGACTCTACTCAGGCTGGCATTTACTGATATCATTACCCCTGATTATTTTGGGGAGTATGCTATTTGGCGTTATGGGACTGTTCACGGCGGGAATCATGCGAACAATTGACCAAATTAACGTGCCACTTTTCTTATTTATCGTCCCTATGTTTACCTTCTGTGGGACTTACTTTCCGCGTGAAACGTTACCGCCTATACTGGGAAATATTGCCAATCTATTGCCCCTTGCTGCTCTGGTTGACCTATTGCGCTGGCCCCTAGGCTTATCCAATTTCTGGTTTGTGAAGTTAATCGGGCTACTCTTAGGAATGGGTCTTTTTGCTGGGTTGGCTTGGCGAAAGATTTATCCCCAGTTGTTTCGTTGATTCTATCTGTATCTGTTCTAATGGGAAGCACTCTTTAAAATCTAGTCCGCACAGGCGGACTAGATTTGCGTGGTTCCGCGATTTTAATCGCCAAAGTCCAAAAGGGGGTTACTTGCTATTTTCCCCCGTAATAAAAAGCAATTTCTTTCTCTTTAAGGGGGGCAAAGTCAGCATCGATAAGCATTTGATTGAGTTCGTCTTGGGAAATATGTTTTGCTCCAATCCGGACAATCCGCGATCGCATCGTGTTTGATACCCCGCTACGCTGTCGGTTGGCTTCGAGTGCCATCACTTGGTTGTAGAGTTCCAGTTTAGCGGCGGGAATGGGACTTCCGTCCAAGTCCACTCCCTTCGCGATCGCGTGATCAACCGCATCTGCACCTAAGTTGGTTTCTGGGGACATGTTTAGAGGATTCTAAGTGTTGTATTGAGGTATATTATCAAAAGCCAGTATTTGAGTCTGGGAATGGGCGACCAGGGATTCGAACCCTGAACCACCGGATTAAGAGTCCGCTGCTCTACCGTTGAGCTAGTCGCCCTTCGTTCGCTTTAGATTACTATAGCAAAATTTAAACTTAGTAGAGCTTGTCTATGGATCTTCTCGTGACATCATCCCACAGCCAATCAAAGATTATGCTGTGGGACTTATAGCTCCCCAAACCCCTCACCCCTTAAGATCACATCTGATCCTTTAAACTCGATTCCCGGCTGTCTTGGTTTGAATCTAGAGAGGTTATTGTATGCAACTAGGTCCTGGTTTTTGGGCAACGTTCTATTATTACTTCACAGGGATGACCCTAATTGTTGCTCTTTTAGCCTCCCAAGTTCTGGGGCTAAGTTTAACCCAACCCCTTCCTTATCGTTATGGTATTACTCTCGGTCTAGTCGCCGGATTACTGGGTGCTTACTTTAATCGCAGCGTGACTCTCTCTCTAGAATTCAAGAATAAAAAAGTATTTACTCAAACTCTCAACATTACCCTAGCTGAGATGGGTTTTGAACCTCAAGCAGAAATCAATAATTTTCTAGTTTACCAACGTCCGGCTTTGCGTAACGTTTTTTCGGGTAAAGTCTTTGTGCAAATTGAGAAGGGTATGGCTACAATCGTTAGCCGCGCCAGTACAATTAAAAGATTGCGTCAAAAAATTGAATCTTAGCCGAAATTATAGCGGGCTACGTCTGGAACTTCAATTCCAGTTACCATAGAATGAATAGAGATTGCATAGCCCTACCCTAACCATGTATGAACTTGAACCCATTCACAAGCGCTTTCCTCAAGTGCCAATAGAGCGGCGGGTGTGTGCCTTCCTCATCGATTTTGTCGCCGTTTGGCTGGTTAGTTCGATGGCGGGTGGAAATGCTTTTTTGCAAATGCTAGTATTTATGGCGCTTTGGTTAGGGCTGCGGGTGGTATTGGTATCGAGCAATCAGGGTCAGAGTTTGGGGCGCTGGGCATTGGATATGAAAGTGCTCGATGCTAAATACGGCAAACTTCCAGGGCTATTGACGCTAAGCAAACGAGAAGGCATTCTGGGCTTTTGTGCGCTCTTAGCCATGATTGGCTTAAATATCGGTTTGGCGAATGGTATCTCCTTGCTGCTGTTAATTGCGCCCTTAGGAGTCGATTGTGGCATAGCTTTATCGGAACCGGAAACTCAGCAAGCCTTTCATGATCGTATCGCCAAAACCATCGTGATTCAAACCCGTCGCGGGTTTTCCCTCGATCTGCGTCTGAAGCGATGGGTTGCCCAAATTCGGCGTCGTATGCAAAAATAAGAGATTGTGTTTAAATTCACTCACACCCTGATTTAATTTCTTAGAAGTAAGACTATGGCAAGTAAGAAAGGAGTCCGACTCGTTATAACCTTAGAATGCACCGACTGTCGCACTAACCCAGACAAGCGATCAAACGGTGTCTCTCGCTATACGACAATGAAAAACCGTCGCAATACCACAGGGCGTCTAGAACTGAAAAAGTTCTGCACTCACTGCAATAAGCATACGGTGCATAAAGAAATAAAATAGCCATGAACGATGGCAATGCACTCTAAACTAAACTTGATGACCACAAATCCCTAAGAACTGCCCATGACCTACTTTCGCAAACGTCTTTCTCCGATCAAGCCTGGAGATCCGATTGACTACAAGGATGTGGAATTACTCCGCAAATTCATTACCGAACGGGGTAAAATTCTGCCTCGTCGGATTACAGGTCTTACGTCTCAACAGCAACGAGCTTTGACGCGATCCATTAAACGCGCTCGCATCTTAGCATTATTACCTTTCGTCAATAAAGAGGGATAATGCGGCTTAAAAGAGCTTAGGGTGAGGTGCGGTGAGACAACCGATCTCTGATTAGACGGTGGTGTCAAATGATTGAATCCTTTGATGCCCCGTCTAACCCTTTTGGGATTACCCCATCACCCGTTAGACTAGGTAGAGAGTCTGATAACTCCACACACTGACTCTGAGGAGTACAGTGGGGGCTTCTAGAGGAGCCTTTCTAAACATAAAGATAAACGACCGGGATTAGCGAAGCTGGTGGAAAAAGGAACACTTATAGAATTTCGTGTGCAAGGAGATCGTCATCTAGCGATCGTAGACCGTCCAGATGGCAAAACGCGCTGGACGGTTATTGACGAACGTGGTCAATCTCACACGCTTCATCCCCGGCAAGTTACCTACGAAGTCCAGGGTGGTAAATTTGACGTATCAGAAATTTCCGACTTTCTCAGTCAAGTAGAACCTTATCTCGATCCATCCAGCCTAGAAGTGGCTTGGGAATTGCTGGTGGAAGAGGGAGAAGCTGTAACCTGTGCACAAATGGCACAGCTTTTGTTTTCTGACCAAAGCCCACCCCTATGTTATGCCGCTCATTGCTTGCTATCGGAAGACAAACTCTACTTTAAACAAAAAGCCGATAGCTACGAACCCCGTCCAGCAACTAAGGTAGCTGAAATTAAACATCAGCAATTAGCCACCGAATCGAAGCAGCGAGAGCAAGAGGAATTTTTAAAGCGCACTCAGCACAAACTCAACGGCGAAGCGGTAGACTGGCAAGAGAGCGATCGCACTCGCTTTGATCTGCTCGAACGGTTTGTCCTGTATCCAGAAAATGCGTCTCGTGTAGCCCAAGATCTATTAGCTACCCTAGATCGCCCGCAAACTCCCCAAGCGGCGTTCGATCTGTTGGTAGACTTAGGGATTTGGACTCCTCACGAGAATCTGTTTTTGCGGCGCTCATCTTACCCTGTTCACTTTCGTCGTGAGGTGCTTGACTTGGTGCAACAATACTTGGATTCTCCGCCTCCCGACCCTGATCAAGACCGTTTAGACTTAACTTATTTGAAGGTATACACCGTTGATGATGAGAGTACCTCAGAAATCGACGATGGGTTGAGTTTAGAACAACTCGAAGAGGGTAGAGAGCGTCTGTGGATTCATATTGCTGATCCAACCCGCTTGGTTAGACCCGAAGACGAACTGGATAAAGAAGCCCGACGGCGCAGTACCACTCTCTATTTACCGACGGGCATGATTTCCATGTTTCCTGCGGAACTGGCAACCGGTCCAATGAGTTTAGTGGAGGGTCAAGTCTGTCCATCCCTGAGTTTTGGCGTGATCTTGGATGAAGATGGCAGTATTGAAGAGTACCAGATTCACCCCAGCCTGATTAAACCCACCTATCGCCTCACCTACGAAGATGTGGATGAAATGCTGGAACTGGGGGTGAAGGCAGAACCGGAAATTGCCGCGATCGCGAAATGGGCAAAGCGTCGCCAAGAATGGCGATCGAGTCAGGGTGCGATTAGTATCCACATGCCAGAAGCGGTGATTAAAGTCCGGAATCAAGATGAGATCATCATTCAGGTTTTAGAGGATTCCCAGGCGCGGCTAATGGTCGCAGAAATGATGATTCTAGCCGGGGAAGTCGCTGGACGCTATGGTCAAAGCCATCAAATTCCCCTCCCCTTTCGCGGACAACCCCAGCCGGAACTTCCCTCTGATGAAGAATTGCTGGTATTGCCCCCAGGTCCAGTGCGCTTCTGTGCTATGCGCCGCTGTATGCCTCGCAGCGAAATGAGTATTACTCCCCTGCGTCATGCAGGTTTGGGTTTGGAAACTTATACCCAAGTTACCTCTCCTATCCGCCGTTATACCGATTTGCTGAATCATTTTCAACTAAAAGCCCACCTGCGCGGTGATCCTTTACCCTTTTCGGCTCAATACCTGCAAGAAACCATGCAGAGCGTGACTACAGCCGCATCAGAAGCCGCGATGGTGGAACGCCAAACCAATCGCTATTGGGGATTGGAATATTTACGGCGTCACCCGGATCAAGTGTGGCAAGCGTTAATGCTGCGTTGGTTACGCGAACACGACAACTTGGGCTTGATTCTGTTGGAAGATTTAGGGTTAGAGTTAGTCATGCGGTTTAAGCGGTCCGTTAGACTGGGCGATCGCTTAGATGTTCAGGTAACTCATGCTGATCCACGTCAAGATGTGATTCAGTTTCGAGAACTGATGGATCAAGCAGTTGAACCTGCGGCTACATAGATTGTCAGTTGGTGTAAAAAGTCGTAGGGGAGAAGCATTCGCGTCCAGATGTCTCGGTTTTCTACCAAAGTCCCGGCGCGAATGCTTCGCCCAGACCCAAGTCAACCAGACGTTCCCCATTCCCTGTTCCCCGTTCCCTGTTCCCTGACACATGACAAATGACGACTGGCTAGAAATTGGTAAAATTATTGCTCCTCAAGGGTTAAAAGGAGAATTGCGCGTCTATCCTAATTCTGATTTTCCCGAACGCTTCGAGAAACCGGGACAACGTTGGTTAAAGCAATCTCATGATAGCCAACCGCAACCTGTGGAATTATTAGGGGGACGTTACGTTCAGGGTAAAGGGATCTATGTGGTAAAACTTACTGGCGTAGACAACCGGGAAAAAGCCGAAGCTTTACGGGATGCAACCCTATTAGTTCCCCAGAGCGATCGCCCGGAGTTGGGGGAGAATGAATACCATGTCCTAGATGTGCTGGATTTAGAGGTTTTCCACCAGTTAACTGGGGAATTGGTTGGTGTCGTGGTGGATGTGATTCCGGCGGGAAATATGCTTTTAGAGGTTAAACTCCACCAGCAACCTGAACCAACGCCAGCTAAACCAGAAGCGCCACTCCCGAATAGAATTAGTAAGCAACGTAAAGCTAGGAAAAAACCATCTAAGCCAGTAACGGTTTTAATTCCTTTTGTTGATGAAATTGTCCCAGTAGTAGACCTTCAAAATCGTCGGATTGAGATTACACCGCCTCAGGGTTTGCTATGATTTTTTTTACTGAAGTATTTCTTTGAATAGAACCCCATCAATACTTTGGAGCAAACTTATCGATTCAATGGGAGAGCAAAACCCAACAATATCCCCTCTTTCTCCTGTATTTGTTGGGTTTATCTACGTCAACCCAACCTACAATAATGACAAAAAGGCGAAGTTAGCATCAAAACCATGAAAGCCACATCTGAATTCCCCACAACTTTACCCGATCACACCCAACTCCCAGAATCGGATGGCACGTTTGTGAAAAATTTCCAAGAACATCCTCAAAGTATTCTGTTAACCGAGTCCATCGAGCCGATTCTCCAACAACTGCACCCTGACGAGCGCTACTGTATCGGTCAAGACAGCGGTATCTATTGGCGCTTAACTGACCCACCTGAACGCGGAGCCGAAGCCCCTGACTGGTTTTATGTTCCCAACGTACCACCGACTCTTGAGGGTCAAATGCGGCGCTCCTACGTGCTGTGGCAGGAAATCGTTTCTCCCCTCATCGTATTAGAATTTGTCTCTGGTAACGGTCAGGACGAACGCGATCGCACTCCCTACGAAGGGAAATTCTGGGTTTACGAACAAGCCATTCACGTCCCTTTCTACGGCATTTACGAAGTAACCCGATCCAGCGTAGAAGTCTATCATCTGGTCGAGGGGCGCTACCATTTACTACCAGCCAACGAGCGCGGACACTACTCGATTTCACCACTGGGAGTAGAACTTGGCATTTGGCAAGGACGCTACAAAAACGCCGAACTTCCCTGGTTGCGGTGGTGGGATAGCGAGGGAAATTTGCTGTTGACAGGGGAGGAACGAGCCGAACAAGAACGCCAACGAGCCAACCAAGAACGCCAACGAGCCGAACAAGAACGCCAACGAGCCAACCAAGCCGAGCAAGAAAATGCACGTCTGCGAGAACAACTCAGGGCTTTAGGCATAGAGCCGTAAACGCTGTAAGTAGGTGGACACAATAAAAGCTAACGGTTCGTTATTTGTCATTTGTCTTTTGTACCTATCCATATCGCCATGTCCAAGACCAGAATTTTGCAAGAAGGACAATCTTATAGTCAGCTTAAGTAGTGAAGCAGCACGGCGGGAAGCTTTAGTCTTTCCAGTATTGCTACTCACATACTTGTGGGAATTGTCGCTGGCGAGTTGTCTGATGAATGAATGACCAATCTAGTTAATCAAGCCTTTTAATTAGGTGTCCGCTGTAACCCAATATCAAGGGTTTCGGCAATCCCAAAATGTTTATTAGCCGTGCCATTTTTATTAAGTATAAACCAGACCAAATTTTCTGAGGTGAAAACAGTTATAGCAAGTCGCTCAGCTTATGCTACTCTTAAATAAATAGAATTAAATAGAATTATTGAGGAATGCAGGATGTCAAGCCTCAAACCCATCGGATTTTCCATCGCGATCGCTACAGCGTTACTGTCTCTGGGCGCTGATAGTAAACCGATTCAAGCTCAATCCATAACACCTGCGGCTGATGGAACAGGTACTGTAATTACTAGCGATGGCAATCGTATCGATATCCAGGGCGGTACACTTTCCCCAGATGGGAGCAATCTCTTCCACAGGCTTGATAAATTTGGCTTGAGTCAAGGAGAAATTGCCAACTTCCTCTCTAATCCGCAAATTCGCAACATTTTGGCGGGAGTTGTTGGTGGGGAAGCGTCCCTAATTAATGGGTTGATTCAGGTTACAGGGGGAAATTATAACCTATTTTTAATGAATCCGGCTGGAATTGTTTTTGGCACTCAGGCGAGTTTAAATGTTCCGGCTGCTTTTACCGCCACGACAGCCAGCAGTATTGGGTTTGACAGTGGTCAGTTTAATGCCGTGGGTGACAATAATTATGCAGGGATAATGGGTTCACCCAATCAGTTTTCCTTTACTATGGAACAGCCAGGAAGCATTATTAATGCAGGTGATTTGGCAGTGGGTGAGGGGCAAAAGCTGACGGTTATTGCGGGAAAGGTGATTAATACAGGAACCTTCTGGGCACCTGGGGGAACAATCAGCATTGCGACTGTACCGGGAACCAGTCAGGTGGTGATTAATCAAGACAATATGGCATTGGGTTTAAGGCTAGATGTGACCGATTTAAATGATAATGGGATTGGTGATATCTCTCCTGCAAGTCTGGCGCAGTTAGTCACAGGTGGAACTCTCATTCCAGCCACAGAAATTCAAGTTGATGATCAGGGTCAAGTCTGGTTAGCCGCTTCAAATCAGCCAATTCCGACAGAAACGGGAACGGCTGTTGTTTCTGGAATGCTTGATGCTTCTGATAGTGGAACAGGGGGAACGGTTCAGCTTATCGGGCAACAATTAGACTTACATGATGCAGAAATTAAGAGTGGCACAGTATTGCTTGAGGCGATAGGGGATATCTCTCTTGTTTCTGGAACTATTGATGCTTCTGATACTATTACCTTTTCTGACGTTGGTGGCAACATAACGGCTACCACGACCAATGGAGGAGTTGCTCAGGGGAACATTTATATGGATGATGAAAGTATAGCTTTTTGGGTTAGTGATACTCAGGTAATTTTTGGGGACAATATTGTTAATAATCAGACCGATTATGACCAAGGTGGTAGTATAACTATTACCGCTACTGATGACATAACTCCTAACGGGAATGATTCGAGCGATGGTGGCAGCATAACTATTACCAGTGATGGAGGAATTACCAACGGGAACGGTTCTAGTAGTGAGGAAACTCCTGGCGGAAATTCTGGAGGGACAATTGTTCTTGATCCCGGAATCAATACAGAGATTCCAGACACTGATTCTAATACTTCTGAAGAGACTCTGAAAACGGATACTGAAACCGTTGGCATCAATAGGGTCAACTCTGAAATAGATCCAAAAACAATTGAAGATGATATCGATTCCTCAGATTTACCAATTAGTCCAGTTGTCAATAATGTTGTTGATGCAGCGATACAATCGGTTAATAGAACCTCGCCAAGTCTACCACTGACACTTCAACCAAGCGAAGTTGACCCGATACTTGAATGGACAGGTAATATCGTACAAGATTCACTAAGGGCAAATAACTTCAACAGAAATAGAGGACTAGAAGCGCTGGTAAACACTCAACGCCACTGGGATAATTTCCTGGAAGCGGTGAAGACTAAGGATGCTATTGGTATAACACACCAACGAATATCTGATGCAGTCATTAATCAGATGCAAAATGATATAGGACAAGAAATTAATCAAAGATATTGTTCTAGCGCCAGAAATGGGGTTGATTGCGAAGAAGAAAAAGTAAATCCCTGATGTTTTGTGGTAAATTGATTTCTTCTAGAGTATTGATCAATAAAAAATCAATTTATTGTAGGGTGGGTTAGGCGGATACTTCATCAGGAAGATAAATTTTTAATCGGGTGTCCGCCGTAACCCACCAATACTATCATTTACCCACAATTAAGTAGAATAGTGCTGACATTTTGGCTGGTGGGCAATGCCCACCCTACGGTATATTAAGGGTTTTGGCATTCCAATTAAGTATAAGCCAGCCATAATTTTCTGAGGTAAAAAATAATTATGTGGCTACGTCATATTTCGGCAATCACAATCTTAGCTTTTATCCTAACTCCGGCTAACGCTTTAGCTGAATTCAACCCTATTCCGCCCCAGTCGCAAGCCCAAAGGATAGAGACGTACACGCCGCCTGATCTCTCGCAAATTGTAGAAGAATTAGGATTAACTGAGGAACAAATTGCTCAACTTAATCAAATCCGCCGCCAATTTACTCCCTTAATTGAACCTCTATACGAGGAATGGAACGAAGCACAACAAGAACTAGAAACATTAATCGTCAGCGCCGACGCCTCAGAAACTCAGGTGCGCCAAAAGTACGATGATGTTGAAGGGTTAAGATCGCAAATTTCTCAGTTGCAATTTGAGCGGAGAATGGCGATACGAGAGATATTAAAACCTGAGCAACGTCTTCCTTTTGAGGAATATATACAACGATTTGCGGATAATTCGTAAAAGAAAAGCAAAAAAGTTCAACCACCCCCTTCTGAACCAACCGAAACGACAATTAATATTAGCAATATCGAAATCGTTGGCAGTACTGTTTTTGGTGCACAGGAGTTAAATCCGATTATTCAACCCTTAGAAGGACGCACTGTTACCATCCAATAACTTCAGAATGCCACGGATGCGATCGCACAACTTTATCGTGATGCTGGATACTTTACCTCAACGGCGATTTTACCGCAACAGAATGTAACCGATGGTGTTGTCACGATTCAGGTTATTGAAGGGCGTTTAGCAGACATTCAGATAGAAGGAACCGAAGGACTGAAGCCAAGCTACATCCGTAAACGGATTCAATCAGCCACCAGTACCCCCCTGCGTATTGATACACTCGAAGAGCAATTGCGACTGCTGAGAACCAATCCCCTCTTTGACACCCTAAACGCCACCTTAGAAGCGGGTGATGAAGTCGGTGAAAGTATTCTCGTGGTACAAGTTGAAGAGGCAATGGGATTCCTTTTGTGGATTTGGATGATCAAAGAGAAAACGCTCAAGATGAGGGATTTCATTTTAGTGTAAGCTATCAATTTTAATCGTTATCCAAAAGTTAGCCTAAACTCAGCCGAGAACTCAAGTTCTGGCTAAAAGATCAAACCTGTTAAAACTGGTTCATATCATCTACCTTTCGCGGTTTCAGGCTTTTTAAAGTCGGGGTGATTTGAGGTACATTATATAATACTAAATCGGGGTTTTCTACCTCCGTTATCATCAGTCCGCGCAGGCGGACTTGGTTTGTGTAGCAGCGATTTCAATCGCCATGGCAAAAGTCTTAAACCCGTTTAAACGGGTTTATATCATCTACCTTTCGCGGTTTCAGGCTTTTTAAAGTCGGGGTAATTTGAGGTACAATATATCATACTAAATCGGGGTTTTCTACCTCCGTTATCATTCAGTCCGCGCAGGCGGACTTGGTTTGTGTAGCAGCGATTTCAATCGCCATGGCTGTCATGGGGTTCTTTTAGTTCTAATTAAAAAGATCGCGGTTTGGGAGTGGACAAAACCAACAGAAATTCCACCAACGACAGTAGTAGGGGACTAATTGGACGAATCACCCATTTAAATAAGATATCCGCGATCGCAGTTTTCCGAGGACGATCGAGTAAGAATGTCGCCACAATAATTGCCGCGATCGCAGCGAGGCTAGTCACCCAGAAGAAGGGGGCAAAACTGCCAAAAATGGCTCTTAATCCCCCGGCGGTAAAAATACCTGCCAATCCTCCAATACCAAACGCCGTAAACATTAGTCCATAGTTACTGGGGTAATTATCCAGATGGAAAAAACTTAAAGTTGCGGCTGGGGCGACGGCTAACCAAGCCCCTAAACAAAACCAAAATAGAGAAAATGCGACTAAAAAATTGACTTGCTCACCCTGACTGGTATTCAGCATGATAATTGAGGCAATCAAAATCAGCACATTAATTAAGATAATCGTTAACTTCGGCTTAAGCCGATCATTTAACCACCCAAATAAAGGACGCCCAATACCATTAAATACGGCAAATAAGGGAACGGCTAAGGTGAGAGCTTCCGGTTCGAGTCCGGCGATTTCCAGCCCAATTTGAGCTGTGGTAGCAATGGCTGTTAGTCCAACAAATGTACCGATAATATAGCAACTCCAAAGCCCATAAAACGTCTGGGTTTGCACCATCGGCAAATTGAGGATGCGATCGCGTTCACCATCACCCCCTGTTCCGGTTTCAGGTGGCGTCCAACCCGCAGGTTTCCAACGCGGTGGTGGCATTTTCAGAGTTGTAGATATTGCCAAAATAATTGCCGTAAACGCAATCCCTAAGATAATAAACGTGGTACGAATCCCCAAGGAGGGAATCCCAAGCTGGGGGTTTCCCCGAATCAGATTAAAAGCTAAGGGGGCGGTTAGCAACGGCGAAAGACCAAAACCCACCACCGTCATCCCCACAGCAAACCCTTTGCGATCGGGAAACCAGCGGGCGGCGACAACAAGGGGGACTCCATAAGTCATCCCCACGCCAATTCCGGTAATTAAACCATAGCTAATCACCAACAGGGGTAAATTAGTAACTTGACTGGACAAAAGATAACCAATTCCCACAATAATTCCGCCGATACCCGTGAGAATGCGGGGACTACAGCGATTCATATACAATCCAGTGATTGGCATAACGATTGTAAACGTTACCCCTAATACTAGAAAAGGAAGCAGAATGGCTCCGGGTTGGGTGTTCAACTCCTCCTCAAAAGGACCGCTGAAGATACTCCAAGAATAGACTGTTCCCAAACAAAGTAATACGATTAACCCCAGAGGAATGAACAGCCACCTACCTAATTTCGGTTGCAGTCCGTAGGGTTTAGCCTCGTCCGGGAATTCAAAGAAATTAATTCTGTCCATCATAAAAATTCAACGGCACGTCTGTCATCAAATGAATGATTTAGTGGTTTTTTATCAGGCTATCCGGCAATAAATAAATTAAGTTTAGCCGCAGGAGATGATGTTTAAACAAATAGAACAATTGAAAAATCCAATCATTACGATAAGAAAATCCATGGTTATACTTAAATTTTGACCCTAACTTCTGTGCAGACGGCAAAATCGCCCCCTTTAGTTAAACCTTCTCAGCCCAATCTCTGTCATGATAGTTCAATCATCCTCAAGTTCCGCGAAGAACCGCGATTAACTTTGATAACTGGCAAAGGAGATTTGACTCATGAGAAATTACTCGTTTACTGATACAGAACGTTACCAGATGACGGGACTCGTCGATTATGCCAACTTATATTCACTTCCCGAACTGTGGCAGAAAACCGCTATCCTTTTTAAAGACATTGTGGCACTTAGCGATCCTCATGCCAAGCCCAGCTTCACTTTAACTTATCAGCAGTTATATCAAAAAATTCAGCAATTTGCTATAGGAATTCAACGATTAGGAATCCCCCAGGATGAGACAGAAAACATCCCTTGTCGTGTCGCATTATTTGCCGATAATAGTCCACGTTGGCTAATTGCCGATCAAGGAATTATGCTTGCTGGTGCGGCAAATGCTGTGCGATCAGCTACCGCCGATCGCGAAGAATTGTTATATATCCTCAAACACAGTGGTAGCATCGGCTTGGTAGTAGAAAATCTGAAAACCTATCATCAGCTTTGCCCAGAATTATATCAATTTTCTCTGCAATGGGTTGTGTTGTTATCTGATGAAACTGTCGATACCACATTGCCTTTTAAACAACTGAACTTTGGTCAACTCATGACCCTCGCCTCAAAGCATCAGTTACAATCCATCCCCGCCAATCACCAAACCCTAGCCACCTTAATTTACACATCAGGAACAACGGGTCAACCTAAAGGAGTGATGCTGACTCATGGTAATTTAATTCATCAACTGGTTGCTGCATCAGCGATTATTCAGCCCTCAGTCGGCGATCGCACGTTGAGCATTCTGCCAACCTGGCACAGTTTTGGACGTATTGGCGAATACTTTACCCTCAGCCAAGGTTGCACGCAAATTTATACCAATCGCCGCTATCTTAAGCAAGACTTACAAGCATTTACACCCCAATATATGGTCGGAGTCCCTCGTTTATGG
This sequence comes from Coleofasciculus sp., assembly GCF_046565525.1. NCBI lineage: Bacteria > Bacillati > Cyanobacteriota > Cyanophyceae > Coleofasciculales > Coleofasciculaceae > Coleofasciculus > Coleofasciculus sp. Next base: position 48,144 of record NZ_JBKHUP010000061.1, read on the forward strand.
GAATCTATTTATGAAGGTATCCAAAAGTCTTTCCGGGATAAACCTCCCCGGATGCAAAAATTAATTACTAACTTTTTGGCTATCAGTCAACAGTATATTAAAGCAGTTCGCCTCTGTAAAGGATTGGATTTACAAAATTTAAATCCTTCACGTTCCGAATTATTTAAGGCGTGGGTTAAAACAATATTACTATCCCCCCTGCACTTTTTAGGCGAGATGATTGTTTACAAAAAAATCCAGCAAGCAACGGGCGGGAAGGTGAAACAATTAATCTGCGGTGGCGGTTCTTTGGCGCAACATTTAGAAGACTTCTTTGAAATTGTGGGAATTGAAATATTAGTGGGTTACGGATTGACCGAAACCTCCCCTGTACTCACGGCGCGGCGTCAGCATAAAAATCTGCGGGGGACTTCAGGATTACCTTTAACTAACACGGAAATCAAAATCGTTGAATTGGAGAATCGAAAGACTTTACCCCCAGGAAAACCCGGTTTAGTCATGGCGAAAGGACCCCAAATCATGCAGGGATATTACTTAAATCCCCAAGCCACGAAAAACGCGATCGATAAGGATGGGTGGTTTGATACGGGTGACATTGGTTGGTTAACGCCAGATAATCAGCTTGTGTTAACTGGACGAGCAAAAGATACAATTGTTTTGACTAATGGGGAAAATAAAGAACCTCAACCCATCGAAGATGCTTGTCTACGGAGTCCTTATATTGACCAAATTATGCTAGTGGGTCAAGATCACAAATCCCTGGGTGCTTTGATTGTCCCCAACTTAGAGGCGTTGGAACAGGAGTTAGTCAATACGGGTTTAGGCGACTTACAGACAACGGTTCCCAAAAATGAGTCCCCAACCAATCAAGCGGTTGAGGGAACAATTGATTTGAATAGTCCAATCGTGCGAAATTTATTTCGCCAAGAGTTAAATCGACAAGTACGCGATCGCCCAGGTTATCGTTCAGATGATCAGATTACGCACTTTGAGCTAATTGAAGAACCATTTACCATAGAAAATGGTCTATTAACCCAAACGCTCAAAATTCGTCGTAATGTTGTGGCAGATCGTTATCGCGATCGGATTCATCAGATGTTTACTTGAGTGATTTTACTCAGTGTTAACTGATCTTCTTTCTTTGTGGGATCAATAGGTGTCGGTTGGGGTGGTGGTTGAACCGGAGGTGGAGGAGGTGGCGGTTCTACCGGAATGGCATCAGGTTTAGAGGGTTTAGGGGGTTTGGCTGGTGGAACGGGTGTTTGTGTAGATTCGATCATCAAAAAAAGCCTTGAGCATCTTGCAGAACGTATCTTTTCAGATATCCTAATAGTTCAGAGGATTGATGATTAACGCTGGACCTTGAAAGCGATATGCATCGTCACCTTGTAGCTCACGATCTTATCGTTTTCGACATCAGCCGTCCAATTAATAATTTCTATTCCGCTAATACCCTTTAGAGAAGTGGCTGTTTCGGCTAAACCTTGTTGTATGGCATCATCAAAACTTTTTGACGAGGAAGAAACAACTTCAATAACTTTGGCAACAGACATAAATCGTCTCCTATAGCTGTCTTCACTCAGAATACCGAGTTGGATTGGGCATTGAGCCTATCTGTGGGTAGAGATTTAAAATAAAAAATGGAGTGTGTAGCTGTATATCTTTTGCATATTATGACAAATAGCTACTTCAATTTTCTTTCAACTCTGGGTCATCAGTATCACCAAACAGGAGTGCGATCGCGCGTGTTGATTCAAACTCTTGGCTCAATACAATCACAGACATGGTCATGGGGATACCGAGTAGTGCGCCAGGAATACCCCACACCCAACCCCAGAATACAATCGACAATAGCGCCACAAAGGGTGAAAGCTTGAGGGTACGTCCCTGGAGGCGCGGATCAACGAAGTTGCCTAAAAACACTTGAATGACAGCCAAACCCACCAACGTGGCTACTCCCCGCCCAATTCCCAGAAAAATTAGCGCCAATAGAGTTGGCGGGATCACCGCGACAATCGAACCTAAAGTGGGGATGTAGTTGAGAACAAACGCAACCAATCCCCAAACCAAGGCAAAGTCTACCCCTAGCATCCAACACCATAAGCCAGTCAACACGCCCGTCAGGACACAGGTTAAGGACTGAATTAGAATATAGCCTCGCAGCTTATCGCTCATTTTAGCGACAGCATTGATCACCTTCGCACTGGTTTTGGACGCCAAACTCCGTTCAATTTTTTCTCGATACTGCCCAACTTCGAGTAAAAGTAATACGAGTAGCGAGACCATTAGATTGACACTCCCACGGCTCAAAGCGCGTGGGATTCTGTATTCAACGTCAAAACTTGCTCTACCAGGCTTGCGCCAAG